>JANNSA010000628.1:0-11873 GCA_031402115.1 Hyphomicrobiaceae bacterium
CACCACGGGCACGGCGCTGCTCGTGCTCGGGCTCGCGCTCCTGCTGGCGCCCCGGTTGGGCCTCGCGGTGCGGCCGCTGGCGGCGCTCGGCGCGATGACGCTGACGCTGTACTCGGTGCACGTCCTGGTCGTGTCGATCGCCGGTCGCGACGGCTCGCACGTCATCGCGTTGGATAAGGACACGGGCGCGGAATTGTGGAAGTCGCAGTCGCAGCCGGAGCCGCCGCAGTCGCAGTCGCGGCCAGAGCCGCCGCAGTGGTCGTCGCGGTCGCGGGCACGGCAGTGCTGGTTGCCGCAACGGTCGTAGCCGCCGGTTCGGTTGCCGCTGGCGGCGCGGATTGAACCGCAGCAACCGGAGCCACCGCGACACCACGATAGACCCCGTACATGCCCGTCGCCAGGAGCACGAGGAACGTCAACGCGCCCAACCAGAGCGGCATCGACGATGCTTCGACGCCTGCCTGTTCGACCGGCTTGCCGGCCTGCTTATTCACGTCTTTCGCCACCGTTGGGCTCCTGTTGGCATCATTTCCGGTTCGATAACCGGCTGGAACTTGAACGCTCCAGACTTCAATTACTCTGCCCCTTTAGCACGATTGCAGCATCGTCACAGGTCCTCGCTGTCACATCCTGGTGAGATTGTGCGTCTGCTTAGTCTCAATACCACGGCTCCTGATAGGCTGGCTGGCCGTCAACCAGCAGGCCAGCCAGCGCCGCCCGGCCGCTGGCATCGATGCGCACCACCGCCGACAGTTTCTTGTCGCCGATCAGCTTGTCCAGTTCCGGCCCCTTACCCTCGGGCACGAAGAAGGTCTCGATGCCGAACTCGGCCTGGCTCCAGCGCACATGGCCAGCGATCACCACGTGTCCCGGTGTGACGTTGTTTGGCCAATCTGGTCCCGATGCGACGCGCTCCCATAGGCCGTCGGCGCGTTTCGCAAGGACAGCGAATACCGGCCGGCGCGCGTTGTTTGAGTTGTCGTTGGCCATCTGATTGCTTCCGATCTCATAGCCGAGCCGGACATAGTCGCCCTGGAACAGGCTGCGCGGATCGACCGGGATGACCGGCAGCACCACTTCCGCCCCGCTCGTCAGCACCCGGTTGCGATCGGCCACCATCCACAACAGTGCAGCCGTTTGCAGCAGGGCCACAAGGCCAAGCCACAGCCAGAAACGCGCTGCGGGCGCAATTGCCAATGTTTGCGCGCTCATGCCGCACCTGCCGGAGCTGACTGCCGTTGATGCAACCGCCAAGCAATTGCCGCCAGAACGCACACCAATACGCCGGCTGAAAGGAAGAACAGCGAGGTATCGAGCAGCGTGCCCAGAGTCTTAAAATACAGTGCCACGATCTCGACTGAGAAGCTGATGTAAGCGAGCCACGTCAGCGCCGGGAAGTGCCGCTGGACGCCCAGCCACAGACCGCCCAGTACCAGCGCCAGCGTCGCCGCCGCCAACAGCGCCAAGGGCATGCCGTTGGCCGCCAGCCAGGGCTGCGCGTAGGTCGTCCCGGTCCAATCAAAGAACTGCAATGCGAACAGCCCGACAACCGCAATTGCGAAGCCATGACAGGCCATGGGCCGGCTCAGCGCGCCCTCACGCGTAGCCATCGCGTTGTCGATTGCGGGGCCCGCCGACGCTGCCGCAGCGAGTATCGCCAGACCAATCCCCACCACTAATTCGTGGGCGTGGCCATCGCGCAGCACATAGCCCAGCATGACGATCCACAGACTGCCGACGATACCAGCCAAGTGCAGCACCGGCCGCCAGCGCGTTGTCAGCCAGATCAGCGCGAACAGTGCCAGCCATGCGGGCACAAACCACCAATGCGGTTCTTGCGTGTCGCCGGTGACGAGCGAGGTCCACGTGCCTGCAAGCAGCACGGCAGCGACAAAAGCCGTGTTCGATCGCAGCAAACCTCCCGCTGCCGCCGCGCCGGACAACCACAGCAGCACGCCCGCGGCTGGGTCAGCGCCCAGATTATACATCTGGCCAATCAGCATGATCGCCGCGCCAAACAAGCCAACAGCAAACAAGATGGCCGCGTTGGCGAAATATGGATAGCCGCGCGCCGTCAGCAAACCAGCGCTGCCATAGGCCGCCCACAAGCCGGCGAGCAGGATGCCGAGCCTGGCAATGCGCGGCATGTCCTGCCAGTTGGCGCCAACGAACAGCATCACGCCGAAGCACAGCAAAGTCGCGCCGAGCACCGCCAGGATCGGCGCGACGCCGAGCCCACGTGAGCGCAACGCCACCTCCGCGAGTATCGCCTCGCGGCCGGCCGGGGTCACGTGGCCGGCAGCTGCCCAGCGCCCCAGGTCAGCTTCCAGCGCGCGGCGGTATCCCAACATGGTGGTCGGCCCTCCTCAGGTCGCTGACGTCGAACTTGCCGTCATGCCGGTGGCGGCTGCAAGGCGAAACCGATGATGTCCCTCATTGTGCCGTCCAGCCACCATCGACCGGCAGCGCCGTGCCGGTGATCTGGGCGGCGGCATCCGAGCACAGGAATACGGCCAGCGCGCCGATCTGCCCGGTGGTGACGAACTGCCGGGTTGGTTGCGCCGCCAGCAGCACGGTCTTGATGACCTGTTCCTCGCTCAGCCCGCGTGTCCGCATCTGGTCGGGAATCTGTTTGTCGACCAGGGGTGTGCGAACATAGCCCGGACAAATCGCGTTGGCCGTTACGCCATGTTCGGCCAGTTCCAGCGCCACCGACTTGGTTAAACCCAGAACGCCGTGTTTAGCCGCAACATAGGCGGATTTGAACGGCGAGGCGACCAACGCATGCGCCGATGCCAGATTGATGATGCGGCCCCATTGGCGCTGCTTCATACCGGGCACGGCAGCACGAATGGTATGGAACGCCGACGACAGGTTGATGGCGATGATCGCGTCCCACTTTTCGATCGGGAATGCTTCCACTTCGCTGACATGCTGGATGCCGGCATTGTTGATCAGGATGTCAACGCCGCCAAACTGCCTTTCGGCGGCAGCGACCATGGCGGCGATCTCGGCGGGCTTGGTCATGTCGGCCGGCGAGTAGGCAATTTCGACGCCGTGGTCGGCGGCCAAGGCGGCGCGAATTCTCTCAATCTCGCCAGCGTCACCCAGGCCATTCAGCATGACGCGCGCGCCGGCCCCGGCCAGGGCTGCCGCCATGCCTAGGCCAATGCCCGATGTCGAGCCGGTGACGAGCGCGCTGCGCCCGGTTAGCGGACGCTGTGTGTTAGTGTTCGGCATCGCCGGCTCTCCTTCATGGCAGCGCGCGCCCGCCAAGCGGGCAACAGCCGATGCGCGCCGATCTACCACCACGACGCCTGCGGTGTCTCAGGGGAGATGAGTTTGGATATGTAGCAACAACTTAAACGAGGTGCACAATCGGGAGTGGTGCCAGTCCCGGGGGGCGGGGCTTCCGTCGACCGCGATTGATGGTTAGTGAAGAGCGGCTTCGGGCCGCCCCGCCAACGTTTTTTCCGGCTTAATCGTCGCCACTTAATCGACCTATCACGTGCATCCAGGCCGTCGTGGGCTGCTCCACACCCAGGCTTCTCACCCCAGGCGAGCGACGCCAGCCGCCAATTCCAGGTGTGCGGCACCCAGTGCTGGTCGCTGCCCCTTGCCAAACAGTTCGAGACGCCCTCGAGTGCATCCCCGGTAGAAAAGGGTAGATCAACATAGTATAAAAACTTCGCGATGTGTTTATTACTGAATAAAATCGTTAACATCTAATCATCTTGCTTGGAGCGTTGAGTTTATCGGGCGCATGGTCATGGCGCAGCGCCGCTGATATGAGCAAGCCAATGGCAACTCGCACACTGAGGGACAAAATGGCGACGACAGTGGCGCCCCTTGGCGAAGTTCACGCTGGTTCCGTGCGCATCGGCAATACGCTGCCGCTGATGGTCTTCGCGGGGCCGTGTCAGCTCGAATCGCGGGCGCACGCGTTGGAGATGGCCTCCGCATTGAAGGAGATCGCGGATCGCCTTGGTATCGGGCTGATCTTCAAGTCGTCCTACGACAAGGCCAACCGAACCTCGCTCGGCGGCAAGCGAGGGGCTGGCCTTGCGGCAGCGCTGCCGGTGTTTGCGGAAGTGCGCGAGCGCTACTGCCTGCCCGTCGTCACCGACGTGCATGAGCCCGGCCATTGCGCCATGGTCGCCGAGGCAGTGGACGTGCTGCAGATCCCAGCATTCCTATGCCGGCAGACCGATCTGCTGATTGCGGCGGCTGCCACTGGCCGGATCGTGAAGATCAAGAAGGGTCAGTTCCTGGCCCCCTGGGATATGCAGAACGTCGTCGACAAGGTCGTGCAGTCCGGCAATCCCAACGTGCTGGTGACCGAGCGTGGCGCCAGCTTCGGCTACAACACGCTGGTATCGGACATGCGCGCGCTGCCGATCCTGGCCGCGACCGGCTGCCCGGTGATCTTCGATGCCACGCATTCCGTGCAACAGCCGGGCGGCCAAGGCGGGTCATCGGGCGGCGACCGTCGTTTTGTGCCGGTGCTGGCGCGCGCCGCCGTCGCGGTGGGCGTGGCGGGACTGTTCATTGAAACGCACGAAAACCCTGACACAGCTCCGTCCGACGGCCCCAACATGGTGCCGCTCAGCCAATTCGAGGCGCTCATGCGCGACCTGATGGCAATCGACGCGCTGGTCAAGGGGCGGGGGATGGTCGAGGCGCTGACGTGAACACGCGGCGGAAACGGCCTCTCGTGGTCTACGCTTTCAGATCTTGTCCGACTTCATTCCGCACGAAATGATCGGGAAAATCGTGACTAAGGAATGCCGGGATGCCGCGCCAAGTGGTTGAGAACAATCGGATCGAACTGCGTGTCAAAGCTGACGAGAAAGCTATTGTGGCGCGCGCCAAATACTTTGCTGTTGCCGCTCCGAACGATCGCAATCGCAATCGATTCCTGACAATTGCCCTTGTTTGCGAGCCCATAGGTCGGATTGCGGCTGGTGGCATAATCCGCCCATGAACACCTATCGCCGGTCGAGCTTGGTTGACAGAACGATCGCCGATTCTGTGTTGATGACGCCGCGCATCTCGGAAATCCGGTCGAGCAGCTGGTCGAGGCCATCGGCGCTGGCGGCGCGGACCAGGGCCACCAGATCGACCTTGCCGCTGACGGAATAGAGCGCTTCAACCTCGATCAGCTTAGCGATGGCGCGGCTCACATCAGCGGTCAAGCGCGGCTCAACCTCGACGGTCACCACCGCCTGGATGCCACTCTTGGCGATGCCGTCAGACAGGCGCACGTCGTAGCCGGCGATGATGCCCTTGTCCTCTAGCCGCTGCAGCCGGTCTTGCACGGTGGAACGCGAAATACCAAGCTTGCGCGCCAGGCTGGCCACCGGTTCGCGGGCGTTGGCCCGCAACAGCGCGATGAGCTGCGCATCCTTATCCGTCAGGTTTTGACTCATTGTGCCGTCGTTCTCGTCGAATTGCCGGTTGTGAGAGGCGCACGCGTCACTATGCAGCCTATCTTCACACATCAGTGCGACTGATACCCCTCGTCCGTGGAATTTCCCACGCTCTCTTATTCGGGAGGGTGCCATGCGCGAGCTGGCTAGGTTGGTTGAGTCTGACCCCGTGGGTAAAATGACTGCTGGATTGGCGCCAGCGGCTTACGCCGACGCGCGCGATGTGGCGGTCCGGCTGATGCCGGAAGAGCCCGTACATTTGTTCAGCGAAGCCGCGTTGCGGCGGCAGCTTGGCGTTTTCCAGGACGGTTTTCCTGGCATGACCAGCTATGCCGTGAAGTGCAATGATGGTCCGGAGCTGCTGGCCGCACTGGGTCGCGCCGGCTTGCGCGACTATGACGTGGCGTCGGTGCACGAGATGGACGCGGTAGCGGCGCACGTTGCCAAACCGCACTTTCATTATCACAACCCGGTCAAGTCGCGCGCCGAGATCGCGCGGGCTTACTGGCACCACCATGTCCGCCGTTTCGCCGTTGACGATTTGGGTGAACTGACCAAGATCGCCGACGTGCTGCCAAGTGCGGTTGGCGTTGAAATCGCTGTGCGGTTTCGCCTGCCAAAGCTGGTTGCGGCCAACGAAGGCCCGTCAACAGCGCACGACTTCACGTCGAAGTTCGGCGCGTCACCGGCCGAAGCCGTTGAGCTGCTGACGGAGATCGTGGCGCTGGGCTTTGCCCCGGTGCTGACCTTCCATCCCGGTTCGCAATGCATGGACCCGGGCGCCTATCGCCGGCATATCCTGGCAGCCGGCCGCATTACGTCCGAAGCCGGCATCACGCTGACGGCGTTGAATGTCGGCGGCGGCTTTCCGGCCAACTATGCCGGTTTGCGGTCAGTTGACCTGACGGTCTATTTCGCGACCATCACCAAGGCTGCCGCCGAGGCCTTTGGCGGCGCCGTACCGGCGCTTGAATGCGAGCCGGGCCGGGCGCTGGTGGCGGGCTGCATGTCGGTGCTGGCGTGCGTCAAGGCCGTGCGTCCGCGCACCGGCGAAGTGTTCCTGAACGACGGCATCTATGGTTCGTTGATGGAGGTCTATCAGGCCCCCATGCTGCGGCCGACGCACCGCACGCTGCGCGATGGCATTGAGCTGGTCGAGAACCACACGGAGCATACGGTCTACGGCCCGACTTGCGATCCGCTCGACAGGCTGCCGCACGCCATGGCGCTGCCAGTCGACATCGAAGACGGCGACTATATCGAGTTTGGCGGTCTTGGTGCCTATGGCCGGGCAACGTCGACGCGCTTCAACGGTTACGGCGCGGCCGCTGTGGTGACCGTTGACTCGGTGCTCTCGCAGTAAGGGCTTGGGACATCGCTGCCGCAATCCACAAGCGAGTGGCGTAGCAAGGCGCCTCTCGCTTGACTTCAAGGGTAGCTGCAGCAACCCATTGGACGCATGAACAAGACCTTTGATATTGCCATTATTGGTGCCGGCATCGTTGGCCTCGCCCACGCTTGGGCCGCCGCCAAGGCCGGCAAGCGCGTCATTGTGTTTGACCGTGATGGCCAGAGCAACGGCGCGTCAGTGCGCAATTTCGGGCTGATCAGCGTCAGCGGCCAGCGCGGCGTGATGCTGCAGCGCGCCCGGCGCACCCGGGATCTATGGCTCGAAATCGCCGCGCAAGCTGGTATTGCCATTGAGCAGCGTGGCCTCGTGATCGCCGCGAGCCGCGCCGAGTCGCGGCGCGTGCTGGAAGCTTTCAACGCCAGCCCGAATGGCGAAGGTACGCAATTACTCACGGCGGAACAGGCGGTTGGCAAGGCCCGGCCGCTGAAGGCTGATACTGTCGTCGCCACGCTGTGGTCGCCGCACGAAATCCGCGTTGATAGCAAACTGGCGTTGCCGCGCCTGACGCGCTGGCTGTCCGAACACTACGGTGTCGAATTCCGCAAGGGCACATTGGTCAAGGCGGTGGCGCCGCCGCTGATCGAAACCACGTCCGGCATCGTCCGCGCCGAGGCCGCGATCGTCTGTCCTGGTGACGATCTGCAAACCCTGTTTGCTGACCGGATCGCACATTACAAGCCAACGCGCTGCAAGCTGCAGATGCTGCGCGTCAAGCCGGCGCGGCGGGTCTCGCTGCCGGCCAGTGTGATGACCGACCTCAGCCTGCTGCGCTTTCCAGCCTTTGCCGAATTGCCCGAAGCAGCGCGGCTGAAGACCAGGATTGAGGCTGAACAGCGTGATGTGGTCGAGAACGGCGTGCAAGTGATTGCGGTGCAATCCGCTGACGGTTCGTTGATCGTCGGCAACAGCCACCATTACGGTCCGACCGTTGACGGCATCAGTCATGAGCGCATCGATCAGCAGATCTTGAGCGAGTTTGACCGGGTCTTCGATCTGGAGGGTCGCACGGTCACGGAACGCTGGACTGGCAGCTATACCCACGCTGCCGACCGGCCAATGTTCGTCGATCGTCCATCCGAGGCGGTGCGTCTGGTCATGATCACCAGCGGCAGCGGCGCCAGCACCGCCTTTGCCATCGCCGAGGAAGTTATCGGCGACCTGATCGGCTCCGGCGCCACCACCGGCCGCAAACGCTTGGCGGCGTAATCCCATTGGTGTGGGTGCGATGTAGGGTGCGAAAGGCCTCTGGCCGTATCGCACCACTTGCTGACAGCGGGCGCGATCCATTGGTGCGATACGGCCAGGGGCCTTTCGCACCCTGCAATGCGTCACTACAATGCGTCACACAGGAATGCTGCGTCCGGGGGCAAAGCTGATGGTCATGGTCGTGCCCTGACCGGGCTGGCTGCTGACGTCAAGCCGGCCGCCATTGGCTTCGGCCAGCGCTTTGGTCAGCGGCAGGCCCAAGCCCGTGCCGCCGTTCTGCACCGCGCCAACCTGGCGGAACGGCAGCAGCGCCACCTCAGCTTCGGTGGCGGACATGCCGGCGCCCGTGTCGCGCACGGCGAGCACAATGCCGCCATCGTGGTTCAAACTGGTGCTGACGTCGATGTGGCCGCCGGGTCCGGTAAACTTGATCGCGTTGCCGACCAGATTGAGCAGCATCTGCTTGACGCTGCGGCGATCCGCGATGAGGTGTGGCAGGCCTTCGCCAAAGCGCTGATCGATGAACACGGCGGCCATTTCGGCTTGCGGCTGCAGAGTCGCCAGTGAGGCGCCGATGGCGGCGTTGACATCCATTTCGACCGGGTCAAGCGTCAGTGCGCCGGCGCGAATCCGCGACAGGTCGAGCAGGTCATTGATCAGGCTCAGCGCGTGCCGGGCACTCTCAAGAATATCAAGAACATAGCCCTTGTACTTGACGTTCTCCATCGGCCCAAGCGCTTCGCCGCGCATCACTTCGGCAAAGCCAATGATGGAACTCAAAGGCGTGCGAACCTCGTGGCTGACTTTGGCGAAAAACTCGATCTGCCGCTGCTCTTCCTCGGTCGGGTCGACTGGCGCGGCGGCCGCAGTTCCCAGGGTCAACAGCAGCAGTGGCGGGTCGTCCGCTGCGACCGGTAACAGCCGCCGTTCGATGGAGAGCGTGATCAGCGCGGCGCCGCGCGGTTTGATGACTTGAGGGGACACAGGCGATTCTGGTGGTGTCGCAAATCGCACCAGGTCCTCAAGACCCGGCATGACAGCGAACAGGCCACCCCGGGCTTGCAATGAGGCGTCGTTCGGTTCGTTCAGCAGCCGCATGCACGCCCGGTTGAGATGTGTGACCGCACCTGAGGCAAGGATCGCGGGTTCAGTGATCAGGTCGAGTGTGGCTGCGACCGCCGAAAAAGCCAGGGAAGGCGGCGACAGCGCCAGCATTTGCCGGTTTGGCAGGTCAACGCCCGTTGCTTCAGCGGCGGTCCCGGCCGTGGCAACGCCTGGCGCGATGGTGGTGTCGGCCGCCGCGCCGCCGCGGATCATCCGTGCGATCTCCGCCAACGTCGCGGCGTCCTGGCTGGTCATCGACGGTGCTGCCGCCAGCATCGTGCCGGGCGCTGGCCCATGGCTGCTGTCAACCAACTCAGCTGCGGCTGCCGCGCCAACGATCTCAATCTCAATCAGTCCGTCGCTAGCCTCCCCAGTGTGGCGTCGAAGCTGGCACTGCAAACGCTGGCTGCCACGGTCAGTCCAGAACACTAGGGGTTCCAGCAAGGTCAGCGCCGGCGCCTTCCGCAATGTCGCAGCATGCGCCGTCAAGCCCGCGACCGCTGGCATCGCCCGGTCATGTTCACGGCCAGCCAGGGTGCCGCGCCGTGCTCCCCACAGCTGTTCGGCCGCGGCGTTAGCGCGCTCAACAGTACTGGTCGCCAGATTCCAAGTCAGGCGCGCCGCATCCGGTTTGCGCCGCCAGTCATCACGGCCGATCGCCACGAAGTTGACCGTGTGCTCAACGCTTTCGCCGCCGGTCCTGAACTCGCTGTCCTGATCGAAGACATCCATGGCGGTCGGCAAGATCCCCGATTTCCGTTCAAGTTCCCGTATGTACTATCGCCACGTTTGTTGACGCAATCACCCGCACAGTACTGGCACTGCCTAGCCTGCCGTGCCAGGTGCTGTCTGCTGAGTCGATAGACACGCGTTTTGCACGCAGCGTCCACCAATTATCGCGCGCCTTTGCACCCTGACTGATTCCTTGCGTTTTCCGCACAAATCCTAGTCGCTGATCGAGGCACCATCCACAGCCGTGCAGCCAGCGCATGGCTTGACGGGGTGGGCATGCCGTCACGCTGGCTTGACGCCGCCCCACTAGCGGACCGACCATGCAATGTGTGTTCGGGCTCTCGTTCATCCCGTCCCGGGTCTGTTCCCCTGATGCACGGATCGGCGAAGTTCCCCCACCATGAATGCTCCTGCGCGTCCGCATGCGTGGCTGCCCGCCGCGCCAAAACCAGGCATCGCGGTCTTTTCATCGCTGTTCTTCATCGAGTCGTTGTCGCGCGCCATGGTCGCGACCCTGGTGCCGTTGCAGTCTTATGCCCTGCTGCAGGACGCGCATAAAGTCAGCTATCTGAGCCTCGGCGCCAGTGCCTTCGGATTGCTCGCTGGCCTCTTGGTGCCATTGGCCGTCCGGGTGCTCAGCCGCCGCTGGACCTACACACTCGGCGGCGTGACGCTGGCGCTGGCGATGCTGGCGTTTTGGACGCAGACAATCACCGGCCAGGTCGTCGGCATGGGCCTGCGCTCGTTCGGCAGCATCTGCCTGAACGTAACGCTGGCGCTCTACATCATGGATTATCTCAGCCGGCACCAGTTCGTGCGCATCGATTCCGTGCGCATGACCTTCGCTACGATCTCCTGGTCGATTGGGCCGCTGCTCGGGGTCATACTCTTGGAGCGCTACGGCGGCACGGTCGCCTATGGCACCAGCGCGCTGTGCTGCGCTGCGACGATTGCCTTGTTCTGGTGGTTCCGGCTGCGTGACCCTGAGATCATCATTCCAGCGCAACGGCCGCCCGCCAACCCGTTGAAATACATACCGCGTTTTATCAGCCAACCGCGGCTCCGGCTAGCCTGGCTGATCGCGTTCGGCCGTTCTTCGTTCTGGACGACGTTTTTCATCTATGGCCCAATCCTGATGACGCAGGCCGGGCAATCCAGCACGGTCTCCGGACTACTGATCTCGGCCAGCCAAATGATGCTGGCGACAGCGTTGCTCTGGGGACGGCTGGGCGAGCGCATCGGCGTGCGCGCCACCATCGCGCTGTGCTTTGCCGGCATGGGACTGGCGCAATTGCCGGTCGGCTGGACGGACGCAAGCCTGCCGGCCTGGACCGCCGGCTGCCTGCTGCTAACGGCGTTGTTTGCAACCGGCCTCGACGCGGTCGGTGGCGTGCCGTTCTATCGCGCCTGCCGGGCCCGCGAACGCGCGTCAATGACCAGCGTCTACCGCACCTATCTGGAGATCGGCGACCTGATCCCCAACGTGCTCTATGCCGTAGTGTTGCTGTTCTTGCCGGTCGGCGCCGTGTTCGTACTGTGCGGCCTGTCCTGCCTGGCCTACGCAGCAGTCTGCTGGCGCCATTTGCCGAAGGGAATGTGAAGTTGTTGCGCGCGACTGCTGTAACGGATGAGGGCTTGCCGACCCTGCAACACGCATATTGTAGGTATTCGCATCAGTGTAACATGCCCTGAACGGCGCTATCGAGCCGATGGAGAACCGCATGACGTTCACTGCCATCATCAAGCAGGATGGACCCTGGTGGATCGGCTCGATCGAGGAGATTCCCGGCGTCAGTTGCTAAGAACGAACCAAGGATGAGTTGAGAGAGAGCCTGCGCGAGGCGTTGGGTGAGACGCGTGAATCGCATCCGGCACCCTACACAGTCGCAACCCAGTTTGCGGCGTTGTCGGGTGCGAAAGGCGTCTTCGCAGTCTACCACCAAAGCGCGAGAACGCGCCAGCCTGTGGTGCGATACTGCCTCTAGGAGGCC
>JANNSA010000629.1:0-5158 GCA_031402115.1 Hyphomicrobiaceae bacterium
CAAAGTGAAACAACAGATCCCGCGCATTTTGCAGCAGATGGAGTTGGCATGATCCCTGTTGTCATCGTGGGCGCGGGGATCGCGGGACTGGCCTGTGCGCGGCGGCTGGCGCAGGCGGGCGTGCCAGCGCTGGTTTTGGACAAGGGTCGCGGGTCCGGCGGGCGGGTGGCGACCCGCCGAGCAAACGGGCTGCAATTCGACCATGGCGCGCAGTATGTGACCGCGAAGGGCGCAGATTTTGCCATCGTATTGCGCAACCTTGTTGCCGCAGGCGATGCCGCACCCTGGCCCGATGGGTCGGGCCGCGCCCGCGTGGTGGGCATGCCCGGTATGGCGACATTGGGCAAGGCGTTGGCGGTAGGACTGGACGTCCGCCAGGGCGTGCAGATCACCACCATTAGGCCCGGTGACGGCGGTTGGCAGGTACTGGCGGGGGATGCGTGTCACCCTGCTGCGCGCGTCGTCGTCACCGTTCCGGCACCGCAAGTGGCGGGGCTTTTGAGCGCGGACCATTCGCTGGTGGCAATGATCGGCGGGGTGCGAATGGATCCCTGCTTGACGCTGATGGCTTGTATCGCGGCACCCCCGCCCTTCCTGACCTGCGAAACGGCGGATGAGCCGCTAGCGTGGATCGCACAAGACAGCGCGAAGCCCGGCCGGGCGGCAATCAGTGTTACGAGCGGCGCGGTGGCCTGGGTGGCGCAGGCCGGTCCGGCATTCAGCGCCATGCATCTGGAGGATGACCCGGCAGCAATCGCCGCACGGATGCTGCCGATGCTTTGCGACCGGCTTGGCGTGACGGTGGACCGTGTAACCCACGCCGTTGCGCACCGCTGGCGATACGCGCGCGTGAAGAACCCGCTCGGCCAGCCGTTTCTGCGCGACGAGGGCAGGGAGCTGTATCTCGGCGGGGACTGGTGCATCGGTCCACGGGTCGAAGCAGCGTGGACCAGCGGCACGGCCATCGCCAACGATCTCCTCGCGCAGATGTCATGACCGCTGACCCCCGCATCGCCCGCCTGATCGCACTGATCCGCGCGGCCCTGCACCCGCCGCCGGGTACGGGGCGGATCGCACTGGCGCTGGCGTTGGGGCTGATCTGCCACACGGTTTTCGCCGCGGCGGTCCTGGCCATGATCGCCGCTATGTTCTTCGGGCTGAGCGAGAGCTTTGGTCGCGTACCCTGGCCCTGGGCGCTGGTCGCCAATCTGGCGTTGATCCTGCAGTTTCCGCTGGCCCATTCGCTGCTTTTGACTGGCCCCGGTGGGCGGTGGCTGGCCCGCCTTATCCCAGGCCCGCATGGCGCGACGCTCGCCACCACCACCTTTGCCATCATCGCATCGGCGCAGCTTCTGGCGCTGTTCGCGCTCTGGACGCCGTCGGGCATCGTCTGGTGGCGTGCCGAGGGCACGGCGTTCTGGGCGATCTGCGCCGTCTATGCTGCAAGCTGGCTGCTGCTCATCAAAGCCAGCTTCGACGCGGGTGCCGAGGTGCAGTCGGGCGCTCTCGGGTGGATGTCTTTGATGGCGAAGATCCGCCCTGTGTTCCCCGAAATGCCAACTGATGGCCTTTTCCGGGTCATCCGCCAGCCAATCTATGTGGCCTTTGCGCTGACGCTCTGGACCGTGCCGGTTTGGACCCCGGACCAGTTGGCGCTGGCTGTCTGCTACACCGTCTATTGCCTGCTGGCGCCCCGGCTCAAAGAACGCAGCTTTGCCGCGCGCTATGGCGACCGTTTCCAACGCTACCGCGCCAATGTGCCCTACGCCGTACCCCGCCTGATACAAGCCAAGGACCGACCCCATGCGCAATGATCTGACGATCTATGACCAGGTGGCTGACCAGTGGTGGTCGGACGACGTACGCTGGGTGCGCACTCTGAAGAACCTCGTGCCAGGGCGGCTGAAATGGTTCGACCAGCATTTTTATTTGTCGGGCAAAGATGTGCTTGATCTCGGATGCGCGGGTGGCTTCATGGCTGAGGCGATGGCAGCGAGGGGCGCTCGCGTGATCGGCATTGACCCCGCGGCAGGCGCGGTGGAGGCGGCCCGCCGCCATTCCGGAGCCATGGGCCTAACCATTCAGTATGACGTGGGCGTGGGCGAGGCACTGCCTTACAATGCCGCCGGCTTTGATGCGGTGATCTGCGTCGACGTGCTGGAGCATGTGTCCGATTTAAGCCGCGTGCTGGCCGAGGTTGCACGCGTGCTGCGCCCTGGCGGGTTGTTCCTGTTCGACACGATCAACCGCAATCCGATCGCGCGCCTTGCCACGATCACCATGGCCGAGGACGTACTGCGCCTGTTGCCGAAAGGCACACATGACCCAGCCCTCTTCATCAAGCCGCGCGAATTGCGCGAAGCATTAGAGGGCGCGGGCCTGGTGACCGGCCCCATGACCGGGCTTGGCCCGCGCGGGGTGAACCGGCGGCTCGACCTTACGTTCGGGCCGCTGCCACTAACCGCGATCCTCTACATGGGGCTGGCGCGCAAGCCGGAGGACCACCGATGCTGACCGCTGCACTTCTTACCACGGCGCTCCTGTTCGGAGGAATGGTGCTCTATTCCTTCGGCTTTGCAGCCTTCCTCTTCACTGCCTTGCCGTCCGATGTGGCGGGGCCGACGATCCGGCGCGCGTTTCCGCTGTTCTACCTGTTCGTGATGGGCACGGCCGCGGTGGCAACGGCGCTGCTCTGGCCCTTTGATCCTTTGTCGGGGGGGCTGCTGGCGACCATTGCAGTGACGACACTGCCCACCCGACAGATCCTGATGCCTGCAATCAATCACGCCACCGACGCAGAAGCGAGGGCGCGGTTCAATGTGCTGCACGGTCTGTCGGTGGCGATCACGCTGGGTCATATCGCGCTGGCCGGCTTTGTGCTGGTGCGATTTGTCGGTGGACCAGCCGAATGATCGACCGGTCGAGCAATCTTCCTGGCAACCAATCGCGCCCGATTGCGCTAGAGCACGTGCGGCGGCCGATGTTGCGTTCCAATCCGCAGCACAGATGCACCAGGGGTAACAAAATGTTGGTACGCGGTTTGATCTCGTTCATCCTATCGGTCCTGTTGGCCGCCTCATGGGTGCCGACGGTTGCATCCGAGCCGACGACGATAGAGGATTTCACCAAGCAGCCCCAAGCTCGTTGGCGGTTCGTCACGGACGGGGTGATGGGCGGCGTGTCGTCGGGGCAGGTCGTTTTCATGCAGAACGGCGACCGACCTTACGCAAGGATGACTGGTCGCGTCAGCACCGCCAACCGAGGTGGGTTCATCCAGATGCGGCTCGATCTGCCCAGTCCGCCGCCCAAGGGCTCGACCGGAGTGCGGCTTGTCGTGCGCGGCAACGACCAGCGCTATTTCGTGCATCTGCGCACGACGGGCACGATCCTGCCGTGGCAGTACTATCAGGCGGGCTTCCAGGTCACTCGAGGCTGGACAGAGGTACGCCTGCCATTCGATGCCTTCGTTGCTTCTGGAGCTCTTTTGCGAACTGAAATCCAACCGCACAGTCTCATATCGGTCGCCGTCGTTGCCTACGGCCGGGACCACGAGGCCGAGATCGACGTGCGCGAGGTGGGTTTCTACTGATCCGATATGATCAGGGCCACTGCTGACGTTCATCTCTTCGACGCACTGAAATGCAGTGTCGCCTGCGCGGGTTTGATTGCGGAGCGGCGGCTATCCGTTCCTGGATCTTCGCATCTCGGCCATGGCGTGAGGATCCACGACAAGGCGCACCCCAAGTGATCCGGATCCGGCAAGAACAGGCTCCTTGGTCAAGGCGATCTCCAGTGCGTCGATCTGCGGATCGGCGGCGCAGGCTTCGACAATGCGTGTGATCAGTCGCTCCTGAGTTACGTAGTGACAGTCGCGGGCCAGGCGGTCGATCTCTGCAACCAGTGGGTCGTAATCGAAGACGTGTGCCATCGCATCTTCCGCGATCAGGACAAGATGCGGATCGATGGCAATGGTGAGGTCCAGGACGTGTGTTTCAGGGACAACATCGGCCGCACCGTAGGTTCCAATCTGCGTCTGGATCTTCATGTTCCGCAATTCGATCTTGCTGCGACAAGGCATGGTATGGCCTCCGTTCTTCGACTCGGGGAAAAAGAGCGCGGAAGCAGCGCATGTATCAAGCGCGTTACCGGCTGATGCTCTTGCAAGGTTGCTCCCGACCAGCGAGCGACCGAAGCAGCAAAGACCTAACCGACCTTCGGATTGTCTCCCGACCCGACTCTCAGGTCGCCCATCGAGCCCGCCCCGCAGTCCGCACCCGTGGCTGGGACGCAACCACTGAACGGTGATGCACGCCTTACAAGGCCGGCATCAAAAGGTCAGTCACCATGCCGCCTTAAGGTCGCACGGGATTCTGCGCTCCAGCGAAGAACAGTAGGTTGCCGCGCTGGTCCAAGATCGGTCGGATGCGCAACCGGTTCAGAAATAGCGTACCGTCCTTTCGGTAATTGAGGATGTCGATGGTGAAACGTGTGCGCGCGCGGAGGGCGTGGCGAATCGCCTCGACAGCCTCGGGATTAGTGCCGGGCCCCTGGAGAAAGCGGCAGTTGCGCCCGATGGCCTCGCCCTCGCTGTAGCCAGTCTGCCGCTCGAACTCCTCGCTGACGTAGACCATGGGATTGTCGGGCAACGACGGATCGCTGAAGACGACGCTCATTTCCCCTTCGTCGGATTCGAGCAGCGACAGCAGAAAGCCCCGATCGAGTTCGTTGCGCGACATGATCAAACACTCCGATGGACGGCGGCGGCCCGGTGTGGCCGCGTCTCGTCAGGGTTTACAGGCCATTGCCTCAACGGTATAGTCTCCCAGAGGACGCTTCATGGTTACACGCCTGCTGCAAGCGTGCACGCTTGCGCTGCGGTCCACACAGCTCAAAACTCGTCTCTGGCGCTTCCGGCAGTCAGTCCTCAAGGGGTCTCTGTCATGGCTGGCCCGCCGCCCATCAGCGACCACCCCCATCAGCGACCACCCCAAGCCTTGCAATCCACTGAAGCAATGGCCCGTATTCTTCACAGCTGGGCGCGCGATGCCCCACAAGCTATGTCGTGCCGCGGTTCACGATCGAACCCGTCGCGATCAGCTCCATCAGGAGCGACATCATCGCTTGACTTGAGCAATTGAACGGATCGAGCGCGACCTTC
>JANNSA010000630.1:0-8422 GCA_031402115.1 Hyphomicrobiaceae bacterium
CTCGCGCCGCGCGCTCATGCTGATCTGTCCCGCCATCGCCGACACCGATCTGATTCGGTGACGCGCCCCCAGTCCTGGCGATCAGTTCTCCGGTAACATTCTTAGTGAGGCAATGCGGTCAAAGTTCCGCGCCGATTGACACCGAAGCCGGCATGAGGCTCACACGCGCCGAACGTAAGCAGCAGGGCGCCGCCGCCGAGGCGCGATTTCGTGCCTGGCTCGACCGCTGCCACCTGCCGCACATCTATGTCGAGCAATCGCCCTTGACTCTTCCCCAGCATCTGCGCGGTGAGATCAAGCGGCCGGATTTCCTGGTCGGCATTCCAACGATCGGCACGCTCGCTGTCGATGTGAAGTCGAAGACCGTCTACGACGATGCCATCCTGATCGACGCGGACGAGCACCGCACGCTCGCCGCCTTCGAGACCTTCTTCAACATGTCGGTCTGGTTCGCCTGCTTCCCGCCGGATGCGCCACACGCATGCCATTTGTTTCTCAATCGCGAGCTTGCCGGATTGCCGGTCATCTCAGTCAGCAGCAAACCGGCGATCGCTGTGCCGCTCAGCATGACCAAGCCGGTCGATGAACGGCGGGATTTCATGGCGGCGGTGCTGGGGGCGATCAGTTTGCGATAGGCATCGGTCCGGCCGCCTCCCCAAACACCTGGGGATAAGTCCGCAGTGCTGAGGGACGAGGCAGCTCTCGCCTGTGCTGCAACTTCGGCCACCGTGCGCGTAGAACGAGCATTCGCTTTACGAACAGGTGGCGCAGCACTGCGGCATCGCCTGAGGCAGGCCCTGGTTTTCCACAGGCTCCATAAGCAGCCGACCTCCTCAGAAAACTGTGGCTGATCCAGTCACTTGTATTGGCAATGTTCTCCCGCCGGGATACGAACTTGGCAGACCAATCATGTGAGTCATGCTTGGGGAGGTGGAACTGCGCGAGGATGGTCGCGAGGGCAACTCGGAGACGCCTGCATGAGACTTGAGGAAATCGTCGCCGGTGTCAGCCTCTCGGGCGTTGAGACTTCGCAGATAGTAACCGCGGTCGCGGCGATCTCGCTCGCCGACGGCGTGGTGCAGTTGATCTATCGCACCCCACAAGGCGAGATCAAGGAGCGGATGCTCGGTCGAGCCGACGAGCCCACAATTGCTATTGCAGTCAAGGAACGTCCTTTCTCCTTCGATGGCAACGGTGCTGCATTCCAGCTCACGTGCGAGGCCAAGCGTATCGATCTCGCCTACCTGTTCGATCCGTTGATGGCGGTCCACACCTCCAATGTTCAGCCGTTTCCCCATCAGCTGACGGCTGTCTACGAGTCGATGCTTCCACGACAGCCGTTGAGATTTGTCCTCGCCGATGACCCCGGTGCTGGCAAGACCGTAATGGCAGGTCTGTATATTCGCGAGTTGATCATGAGGGCGGATGCGCGGCGCATCGTCATCGTTTCGCCAGGGAGTCTTGTCGAGCAGTGGCGCGACGAGCTGTTTGAGAAATTTGGCTTGGAGTTCAAGATTTACTCGAGCCTGCTCGAGCAAGCGTCTCCAAGTGGAAATTCCTTTGAGGACCATAACCACCTCATTGTTCGCCTCGATCAGATCTCCAGAAACGACGACTTGCAAGACAAGATTTGCGCCGCCGGCTGGGACCTTGCCATTTTCGACGAGGCACATAAGCTGGCGGCTCATTACTTCGGATCGAAACTGGAAAAGACCGGTCGCTTTCGCTTTGCCGAGAAGCTCGGCGCCCGGACACGCCATCTGCTGTTGATGACGGCAACGCCCCACAACGGCAAAGAAGAAGATTTCCAGCTATTCCTCTCACTTCTCGACTCAGACCGCTTCTATGGCAAGTTCCGCGACGGCGTGCACAAGGTCGATACGAGCGACCTCATGCGACGGATGGTGAAAGAGGAACTTGTCAAGTTCGACGGTACGCCCCTGTTTCCAGAAAGAAAGGCCTACACGGTCAACTACAAGCTATCCGCTATCGAGGCTGCACTTTATGAGGCCGTCACGCAGTACGTCCGCACAGAGATGGGCAAGGCCGACGAACTCGAAGGCGCGCGCAAGGGCTCGGTTGGTTTTGCGTTGACAGCCCTGCAGCGACGACTTGCGTCGAGCCCTGAGGCCATCTTTCAATCGCTCCGCCGCCGCCGTGAACGGCTCGAAGCACGACTGCGCGAAGAAAAACTCGGCAATCGTGCTCGCCAAGGATTTGCCGAAACACTGGCCGGTGTCCCAGAGGACGAAGACGACCTGAATGCCGACGAGCAGGAAGGATTGGAAGAGACGCTGATCGACGATGCAACTGCTGCCCGTACAGTCGCCGAACTACAACTAGAGATCAATAGCCTCAAGGGGCTGGAACAACAAGCGAAAGCCGTCGTGGCATCGGGGCAGGATCGCAAGTGGGATGAGCTTTCGAAGCTCCTGCAAAATGATCCCGAGATGAGGGACGTCAACGGACGCAGGCGGAAGATCATCATCTTCTCTGAGCATCGCGACACCCTCAACTATCTACATCAAAAAGTTGCAGGCGTGTTCGGCAGTCACGATGCCATCGTGACAATCCACGGTGGCACCCATCGCGACGAGCGCCGCCGCGTACAGGGCCTGTTCCGGACTGATCCCGACGTGAGTGTCCTCATCGCGACAGACGCGGCCGGCGAAGGCGTGAACCTACAGAACGCCAACTTGATGGTGAATTACGATCTGCCCTGGAACCCCAACCGGCTGGAACAGCGCTTCGGTCGCATCCATCGGATCGGTCAGACCGAAGTCTGCCATCTCTGGAACCTCGTCGCCAAAGAGACGCGCGAGGGTGCCGTCTATCATCGCCTACTGCAGAAGTTGGAAGTGGAAAGCGATGCACTCAAAGGGCGGGTCTTCGACATCCTCGGTGAGGTTTTCGAAGAGCGGAGCCTGAAAGACCTGCTCCTCGATGCTATCCGATACGGCGACTTACCCGAGGTTCGAGCCCGGTTGACGCAGAAAATCGATGACGCTCTCGACCACGACCACTTGAAGTCGCTGCTCAACCGCAATGCACTATCCCAAGAGATCATGAGCCCGGAGCGGCTGTTCGCGGTCAAAGACGAAATGGAGAAGGCCGAGGCACGCCGGCTGCAGCCTTACTTCATTCGCTCATTCTTCATGCAGGCCTTCCATGCGCTTGGCGGCACCATCCATCCACGTGAGAGCGGTCGCTTCGAGATCACTCACGTCCCCGTTGCCCTTCGCGAGCGAGATCGGCGCATCACTGGGCGCAATCGACGGGAACAGGAGCCGGTGTTCCGCCGCTACGAGCGGGTCTGCTTCGAGCGCGAGGCTGTTCAACCGCTAGACAAACCCGGCATTCGCCGCGCCGATCTCATGCATCCCGGACATCCGCTGATGCTCGCGGTCTCTGACATGCTGCTTGAGCAGCACGCGAACTTGTTGCGCCAAGGAGCTGTCTTCCTCGATCCGGCTGATGAGGGCACGGAACCCTGGCTGTTGTATTTGCTGACGCATGAAATCAGGTCGGGTGACGATGCCGTTTTGTCGAAGCGCATTCAGTTCATCCGGGTCGCGCCCGACGGCCAGACTTCGTTTGCCGGTTGGGCACCGCACCTTGATCTGGAACCGATCGCGGCCGACGAGCAGACGTTGATCAAGGACGACATCACCGCGCCGTGGCTCTTGGACAATCAGGAGGCCCGTGCCGTTGCTCTGGCTGCTGCTACACTGGTCCCCGAGCATTTTGCTGAAGTAGCTGGCCGTCGCATCTCGCACGTCGACAAGACATTAAACGCGGTGCACGAGCGCCTGACCAAAGAAATTTCGTTTTGGCAGGACCGTTGGCTCAAACTGAAAGAAGACATTGAAGCCGGCAAGGATGTGCGGCTCAATCTCGAGAACGCGCGGCGGACACTGAGCGATCTCGAAGGTCGGCTCGATCACCGCAAGCGAGAGCTGCAATCCATGCGCCATGTCGTTAACGGCACGCCGCTTGTCCTAGGCGGCGCCCTCGTTGTGCCAGCCGGCCTTATGCATCGGCGTCGTGGAGACGAGCCCGTTGATCGCGCGGCAGCCCTGTTCGCAGCCGACGCAGCAGCCCGCGCGCGGATCGAGCAAGCCGCAATGACCACAGTACGCAAGCTCGAAGAGGCAAACGGCTGTCGGGTCATCGACGTCTCGGCCGACAAGTGCGGCTGGGATCTGTCGTCCTATCCGCCGGCGACGGGCAAGGCGGTCACTGAAGCGCGCCACATCGAGGTGAAGGGACGCATCAAGGGCGCATCGACGGTCACAGTCACGCGGAATGAGATGCTCTATGCCTTCAACCAGGGCGACAAGTTCCTATTGGCCATCGTACTTGTCGACATTGATGGAACAACCGAGGGGCCCTACTACGTCCGCAAACCTTTCGACCGCGAGCCGGCCTGGGGTGTTGCGTCGGTCAACTACAATTTGAGTGAGCTGATCTCCCGTGCGGAGGCAATATGACCGCGCTCCGCCTTGATCGCCTTGAATTGTCGAACTTCCGCTGCTTCAAATCCTGTACGTTGGAGCTCCATCCGAAGCTGACCGTGCTTGTCGCCGACAACGGAAACGGCAAGACCGCACTGCTCGATGCAGCGGCGCTGGCGCTCGCGGCATACGTTGCCGCCGTAAAACCTACCGAACAACTTCGACGGATGTCGCCCAGCGACGTGCGGAAGGTCCTGAACAGCCAAGCGATGACAGCTAGCCTGCCCGTACAATACAAAGCCGACGGCGTGATCGGTGAGGCGAGCATCCAATGGGGTAGCAGGCTCGCCGGCACTGGCAAGAAACACAGGCCCAGCAAAGCTAAGCTTTCCGACGCAACGGCTGCATCCAGGCAGCTTTTGTCTGTTGGGTCACTCCTACCACTCGTCGCCTATTATGGAACGGGACGGCTCTGGAGTGAGCAGAAAGCGTCGGCCGGCCGCCGCACGTCGCTGAGCGACGTCAGTGAGCGCATCCAGGGCTATAGCGACTGCCTGTCATCATCGTCTTCGTTCAAAGGCGTCAATGCATGGCACCGCGATCGTGTGGGGGAGACCGCGCGACCGGCGTTCAGCGAAAGCCTCAAGACAAATCTCGCTTTGCTCGCGGCCGTACGCGAGGCAACGGCCACTGTTCTGAAGCCGACAGGCTGGGGCAATCTTCATTGGGACAGCGCGCTCGACTGCCTTGTGGCCGATCATCCGACCCAGGGCACACTCCCAGTGGCGTCGCTCAGCGACGGCGTGCGCAATATGCTGGCGCTGGTCGCCGATGTTGCCCGACGCTGTGCCAGTCTCAATCCGGAACTCGGAGAGAACGCGGCCCATAAGACACCCGGCGTCTTGCTGATCGATGAAGTCGACATGCATCTTCATCCGCGCTGGCAGCAACTGGTGATCGAACTGCTGACACAAGCTTTTCCTGCGCTTCAGATCATAGCCAGCACGCACAGCCCGCATGTCCTCTCCACAGTGGACAACCAGTCCATCCGGGTCTTCCGCCTGATCGATGGCGAGGCTGCGATCGAGATCCCCGCTATGCAGACGCGCGGCGTCGAGAGCGCGGACGTTTTGGCCCGCGTCATGGGCGTCGATCCGATGCCGCAGCTAAAGGAAGCGCAGGACCTCAGTCTCTACAAATCCATGATTGAAGACGGCAAGGCTGAGAGCAGCAATGCATTGAGTCTACGGGCGAGCCTGATTGAGCACTTCGGCGCCAGCCATCCCGTCATGCTTGATTGTGAGCGGCTAACTCGTTTTCAGAAGCTGCGCCTGAAGCGCGACGCCAACGGGGGGCAGTGAGGCGATGCGCAAGCTCGATCGAACTAACATTCCAGCACCGAACTGCCTCGCACAGTACAACAACGGGCAACAGACCTGGGCCGATGTCGGCGCGGCTGAGAAGGCCGCGATACGGGCGCATCTCGAGCAGATGCAAGGCCGGCGCTGCGCCTACTGCGAAGGGTGTCTCGACGCGCTCGGTAATCACATCGAGCACTTCCGCCCTAAGGGGCGGCACCAGCACCTCACTTTCGACTGGTCAAATCTGTACTGGTCCTGCGACAAGCCCGACTCGTGCGGTCATCACAAGGATAACGGCGCTGGAGCATACAATGTCGCTGATTTGATTGATCCCGGGTGCGATGATCCCGACCGCTATCTGAAGTTCAGAGCCGACGGCACGATCAACGTCCGCACGGGCCTCTCGCAAAACGACGACCGCAAGGCGCGCGAGACAATTCGCGTCTTCAGCCTCGACGCCCAGAGGGGGCGTTTGCGACAGATGCGCAAACAAGCGGTCATAGGCTACATCGCAGATGCGACGGCGGCCATCGATGCAGGCTGCACTGTCGACGAGATCAGAGAACTCTTCGAGGACGAGCTGCGCCGCACAGCAACTTCTCCCTTTGCTACCGCAATCAGGCATGTCCTGACAGAAAGTGCCTGAACGTATGAGCCATCCCGTCAAGACGCCGAAGAAGCTGATCGAAGTCGCGTTGCCGCTCGATGCGATTAACTTCGCTTCTGCGCGCGAGAAGTCGATCAGGCATGGCCATCCCAGCACGCTGCACCTGTGGTGGGCGCGGCGCCCCCTCGCGACCGCGCGTGCCGTCATCTTCAGCCAGATGGTCAACGATCCCTCCTGGAAGTGGGAGCTGGAGAACCCGGGCGAGATCCCGCCGAGCAACATCAAGGCGAGCTGGGCGGCCGGCCGGAAGCGCCTCTTCGCCATCATCGAGGACTTGGTGAAGTGGGAGAATACTACGAACGAGGAGGTTTTGGAGAAAGCTCGCACTGAGATTCGCAAGAGCTGGCGCGAGACGTGCGAGCTGAACAAGGACCACCCGCGCGCAGCCGAGCTGTTCAACCCCGACAAGCTCCCTGCATTCCACGATCCGTTTGCGGGAGGTGGTGCCATTCCGCTTGAAGCGCAGCGGCTCGGATTGGAGGCCCATGCCAGCGACCTCAATCCCGTCGCTGTGCTAATCAACAAGGCCATGATTGAGATCCCGCCACGTTTCGCGGACCGGCCTCCGATCAATCCGAAGGCGCAAGCTGAGTTCGCGAAGGGCGCAAAGTGGCACGGCAAAGGTGCTGCCGGACTCGCAGAAGATGTGCGCTTCTATGGCCAGTGGATGCGCGACGAGGCCCAAAAACGGATAGGACACCTCTATCCAAGAGTGGAAGTAACGGCTGAGATGGTCGCTGAGCGGCCGGAACTTAAGACGTATCTTGGCAAGAAGCTAACCGTCATCGCTTGGCTCTGGGCACGCACGGTCAAAAGCCCGAATCCGGCCTTCGACCACATCGATGTGCCGCTAGCGGCGAATTTCGTGCTGTCTACGAAAGAAGGCAAGGACACCTATGTCCATCCCATTGTTGGAGCTGGCGGCTATCGGTTTACAATCAGAACCGGAAAGAAGGTGGGTGAAGTCGCGAAGCACGGGACGAAGCTGTCGCGAGGCGCAAACTTTAGATGCTTGATGTCGGACACGCCAATCGCGGCCGAGTACATTTACAGCGAGGCAAATGCGGGGCGCATGGGCGCAAAGCTCATGGCAATCGTTGCGGAGGGGGATAGAGGCCGCATTTATCTCCCCCCGACATTGGAGCACGAACAGATAATCACCAAGGCGTTGCCAACCTGGCAACCTGACTTAGCCATGCCAGATAATCCTCGCTGGTTCTCTCCTCCGCTGTACGGCCTCAAAACCTATGGTGATCTCTTCACGCCGCGCCAGCTTGTGGCGCTCAACACTTTTTCCGATCTCGTCGGTGATGCCCTTGAGAGAGTGAAAACTGACTGCAACATAGCTACATATCCAGACGACATCAGGTCACTTCGCAATGGCGGCAAAGGCGCGACGGCGTATGCTGAAGCTATCACTACCTATCTAGCACTATCCATTAGCAAGATGTCGGATGCGCAGTCGTCGCTTTGTCGCTGGAAGACGACGATGGATCAATCGATCGCCACGTTTGGGCGGCAAGCACTTCCAATGGTGTGGGACTATTCCGAGGCGAACGCATTCGGTGAAATGGCAGGAGATCCATACGTCTCCCTGAAGAACATGATGCGCGTCTTGGACCAGTTAATTGGCTCGCCGGCAGGAACTGCTTTTCAATCAGATGCTCAGTCGCAGACACAAAGCACGTCGTCGGTCGTTTCTACAGATCCTCCCTATTATGATAACATTGGGTACGCTGACCTCTCTGACTATTTCTACGTGTGGCTCCGACGTTCGCTTCGTGCTGTGTACCCGGAACTATTTTCCACGATAGCTGTCCCTAAGGCGGAGGAGCTGGTTGCGACGCCGTATCGACATGGAAGTAAAGAGAAGGCGGAGTCTTTTTTCCTAGATGGAATGACTTCCGCCATGCACCGCCTTGCCGAGCAGGCCCATCCTG
>JANNSA010000631.1:0-2145 GCA_031402115.1 Hyphomicrobiaceae bacterium
CCTGGGCCTTGACGCCCTGCTCGCGCATCTGACGGGTGATCAGGCCGATGTCAGCGTGGTAGCCACCGATATAGACGGCTTCAACGTTGGCAGCCTTCAACTTGGAAACCAGCGCGCCGAAGTCCTTCTCGCCAGCCGTAAAGCTGTCGCGAACTTCGACCTTCTGGCCAGCCTTGACGAAGTTCTTGTCGGTCTCGTTGGCAAGGCCCTGACCGTAGGGGGACTTGTCGTCGAGGATCGCGACCTTCTTGCCGGCGAACTTCTTAGCGAGGAACGCGCCAGCGACTTCGCCCTGGGCGTCGTCACGGCCGCAGACGCGGTGGACGTTCCAGCCGCCTTCGTCGGTGAACTTCGGATTGGTCGAGGACGGGGTGATCTGCAGGACGCCTTCGTCCTTGTAGATCGCCGAAGCCGGGATCGATGAACCCGAGCAGAAGTGACCGGCAACAAACTTGATGCCCTTCGACACCAGCTGGTTAGCGACAGCGACGGCCTGCTTCGGATCGCAAGCGTCGTCACCGATTTCCAGCTTCAGCATCATGCCATTGACGCCGCCAGCGGCATTGATGTCAGCGACAGCCTGCTCGGCGCCGAGCTTCAGCTGTGCGCCGAAAGCGGCGTTCGGGCCGGTCATTGGACCGGCGGTGGCAATCGTCAGGTCCTCGGCGCGAGCCGCGGTCGTGACAGCCAAGCCCGCAGCGAGGGCGATGGCGGCCAGTGACAATATCTTCATTCAGACTCTCCCTAACATCGCTCCGTCTCGACGATCGAGCCGGAGCACGAACAAACGCCCTGAGCAAATCCTTGCGCTTGGCGTTTTCATCTTCCAGCCTGCCAATTCCGCGCTTTTCATGACGCTTTGGCAACTAGAAATTCTTTTTCAGCCGCGCGGCTCCGTGGTGATGGCCGTCCAGCTCAAGGGCGACGTGCGCCGGTACAGCCAGTGGTACTGGGTTACCATTTGCGTTGTCAGCGTCAAACGGTAGCCAAGCCACGCAAAGGCCAACAGCACCAGCAGGTCAACCAGGTAATACTGCACGGCAAAGAAGCTGCCATGCATGGTTCCGCCGTAGAACAGGCTCCATTGCAGGAAGCGCAGCGCGCAGGCCAACAGCACGCAATAGATGGCGGCGGTCAAATACGGCTTCCATCCCATGGCGACAGCGCGGCCACTCATCCAAGCGGCGCCGCCACCAATGATCACGGTGATGAACAGAAAGATCCACGGTGACTTTTCGTAGAACAGGGTGGGCGCCGTCCAGTCCATCATGACACTCCATCAGGCAGCGGCGGCAGGCGGCAGGCAGCGGCGGCAGGCAGCGGCGGCAGGCAGCGACGGCAGGCGGTTCCCGGTTGGCGCTTACGCCAACTGAAAGCTGGCGGCGCGGATCAATGCGCGCCTTCGAGATAGGCTTGGCGGATTTCGTCGCGCGCCAGCAATTCCTTGCCAGTGCCACTCATGGTAACCGCGCCGTTGACCATCACATAGCCACGGTGCGCTAGTTTCAGGGCGTGGAAAGCGTTCTGCTCGACCAGGAAAATCGTCAAGCCTTCGCGCTCATTCAGTTCCCTGATGGTCTGGAAGATCTGCTTGACGATCAACGGCGCCAGGCCCAGCGACGGTTCATCCAGAAGCAGCAGCTTGGGGCGGCCCATCAGCGCCCGCGCGATGGACAGCATCTGCTGTTCGCCGCCCGACAAGGTGCCGCCGCGCTGGCTCTGCCGCCGCTCCAGAATCGGGAACATAGCGTAGGCGCGCTTCAGGTCCTCGTCGAAGGTCCGCACACGGTCCTTGTTCAGGATTGAACCCATCTGCAGGTTTTCCAGCACCGTCATACGCGGGAAGATGCGCCGCCCCTCGGGGGCCTGCGAGATCCTCAGGCGCGCGATCTCATGTGTCTCGAGGCGGGTGATATCGCGCCCGTCGAAGGTGATGGTCCCCTCGCGGGCGCGCGGGCGGCCGAAGATGGTCATCATCAGCGTCGACTTGCCGGCACCGTTGGCGCCGATCAGCGTCACGATCTCGCCGGCCTTGACGTCGACATCGACGCCCTTCAACGCCATCACGTTGCCATAGAAGCTCTTGACGCCGCGCACGGCGAGCATTGGAGCGGTATTCGCGGCGGTCACTGGCGCCCCCTCATC
>JANNSA010000632.1:0-6984 GCA_031402115.1 Hyphomicrobiaceae bacterium
CTACTGCGCCCGGAACATGGTGACGCGAAGAGCAAATCCGCACCATTCGCTGACAAACTGGCGACAGCTGGTTCCAGCTTTTGACCGCCCTCGCTGAACATTTGACCGCTCCCGTCACGGCGTACACACTGTCGGCGTGTAAAACTCGATTTCGGCGAGCTTGCCCTGTACGGACAGGGTGCCGTAGTCGATGCTGAGTTCGCGAATCACGCCGTTCTCGAACAGCCTGAAGGTCATCTCGTGATCAGCAGCGCCCGTGCCTTCGGCGCTGCCAGTCGCAAAGTAAGCGATGGTGATCGGCCATGAGCGCTGGCCCTTCAGCAGTTCGGCGGACTTGGCGGCAATGCCCGGGATAGCGACCCCGGATGCAGCGTCCGCACGGCCGATCACCGTGTTGGTGAACATGACCTTTTCGCCCTTCTCCGAACCGTCATAGAGGTCCGCCGACATCAGGGGTTTGGCCGCGCGCGCCGCCGCCAGCACGGCAATGGTGTGCTGAACCGGAAACAATACGGCGCTGCTTAGTGAAACCTTGGCTTGGCGTGGCTTATCCAGCACGACCTCGATGGCGGTGGTGCCGCGCGAGGCATTGCCCGCGGAGGCGTCGCCTGCCTGTTCATTGTCGAAGGCACTATTGCTGAAGCGGAAGCGGCTGCCGTCGGCTTCTTCCCAAGTCGACGAGCGCAAATCGCTGACAGTGGTCTGGCCGTCGCGGTTAGTGATGTTCATGACGAAGCGAAGGTTCTGCGTAAAACCCTCGCAAACGCTGCCCGTGAACTCAAAGACCAGCCGGCCAGCGATGGCGCTGATCGCTGCGGCCTCGCCGGCATTGCCGAGTTCAACGTCATAGATGGCGCGATGCGGCACCAACAGGCTGGCTTCCTTCAAGACGGGGGCCGCTGCCTGGGCGCTTGAAGCCACCACGACCGATACCACCAAAGCCAACGCGGCGGCGCGCAAGGGGTCAGACCCCTTCGAGTTTGATGGTGTCCGACCCGTTGAAGTCTGACCGCCCATTTGACGCTTGCCCGGATGCTGGTTCATCACGATCTCCATACCCAACCATAGTGCGCCGAATGCGTGACACAAGGCTCTCCGAACTGCGCCGGCGCGTGAACATTGACAGCCGCCGGTGTTTGCCGCACAAGCAGCGGCGTCGCGAGCCTAGGGCCTGCGACACTATTGGCATGCCTGTGGCGACGGCGCTCTGTCGTTGCCTGTCAGCCGCGCCCGTCACCGGGTTCGGCAGAGGAGGGCCTGCTCCCTTAGGGTTCCGTTGCGGAACTCTAGATCTTTCAGGAGCCTCGAATGACCAAGCGCGTTAGCGCCAAGTACAAGATTGACCGTCGTCTGGGTGAGAACCTGTGGGGACGCGCCAAGAGCCCAGTCAACAAGCGCCAGTATGGCCCCGGCCAGCACGGCCAGCGCCGCAAGGGCAAGACGTCGGATTATGGCACACAGCTCAAGGCCAAGCAGAAGTTGAAGGGCTTTTACGCCAACATTGGAGAGAAGCAGTTCCGCGCGACGTACGACGAGGCGGTGCGGGTCAAGGGCGATACGTCCGAGAACCTGATTTCGCTGCTTGAGTGCCGGTTGGATGCAGTAGTCTACCGATCCAAGTTTGTGCCAACGGTCTACGCCGCGCGCCAGTTCGTCAATCATGGCCACGTCAAGGTCAATGGCCGCCGCGTCAACATCGGCAGCTACCGCGTGAAAGTTGGCGACGTGATCGAAATCAACGAGGCCGCCCGCGAGATCCCGATGGTGATCGATGCGTTGCAGTCCGGCGAACGCGACGTGCCGGAATACATCGAGGTGGAAGGCAAGGGCCACAAAGTCAAGTACGCCCGCAAGCCCGGTATCGCTGACGTGCCGTACCCGGTGCAGATGGAACCGAACCTCGTGGTCGAATTCTATTCGCGCTAACCTCGCAGGCACCATCTGCGCAAGTTGTAGGCGGCAGGTATCAGTACCTGCCGCTTTTTCTTTCCCAGCGTCTGCGTGCTCCATCACCTGACGGCGAACGCGGGCTGTCAAGCGCTTGCACCAACCAGCCTCTATCCAAATCTGAAGCAGTACCCAACGGGCTCGTCGGCATAGCGCCGGGTTACGCTGCTATTGCTCACCGGCGGCAGGGGTCCAGGCGGCGGCGCCGTTGATGGTGGCCGTTCCGGCAATCAGCACGCCGGCATCGGGCGGCACCAAGTTCCGGCAGGTGTCCGGCGCTAGCAAGAGTCCGCGGCCATAAACCGGGTCGTTGCCCGGCTCGCCAAGATCGGCGACCGTCAGGAATTTGAGTATTTCAGCTTTGTTGACTGGCCCTGGTTGACGCCTGAGCGTCGCCAGCACTGCAGTCAGATGTGGCGCGGCAAATGACGTACCGGACTGGTAGCCGCTCTTGCCCTTCCCAACCGCAGTCCAGACGCCGACGCCCGGCGCCGCCACATCAATATAGATACCGCGATTGGCGTGCCGGTAACTGCGTAGATCCTTGCCGATGGCGGTGACGGCAAACACGTCGGGATAAGCAGCCGGATAGCCTGGCGCTGCTGTTGGGCCATCGTTGCCAGCCGCCGCAACCAGCAGGATACCGCGCTGGCTCAGTTTCGATAGCGTCGCCTGCATGAGCGGATCAGGGGGGCCTGCGAAGCTCATATTGATTACGTCAACTTTTTGCAGGCTGAGCCATTCCAGTCCGGCGATCAGGCTGAAGGTATCCGCGACTGGCAGTTTGTCTGCGTCCAGGCCAAACACTCCCGCATCGAAGTAACTGGCGCCAGGTAACAGCCCAGGCGTGCCGCTAGCGTCAGCGCCGGCCATGACCGCCAGCACCGCCGTGGCATGGTCGGATGCTGCCTTTGGTTTCCCGAACGGCACAAAGCTGGCTTGCGTGATGGATTGACCTGCGAAACTCGGGTGGCTGGCATTGGCGCCGGTATCGAGGACGCCGATCCGCGCCGACTTGGCGCATGCCGCGAGCCCATCATTCCAGCCGATCGCGACGCGGTTGAAACAGCGATCACCCCGGCACCGGTCTGCCACGCCGCCGACCGGCCGCGTCGGCGAGGCGAGCACCCGTTCGGCTTTCAACTCGGCAGGCTTGAACAACCGGTACAAATGGTTGAACCCAAAAACCCCGGGCCGGCCGGCTTCGGCGCCCATCTGCGCTAACTGCGTTTGCGCAGCGACCGCATCGAGCCCGGCCGGCAAGGTCAGCCGATACACCGAGGCCCGCAAATCTCCCAACGACAGCGCACCCGTGATCACGTAGCCGCGTTGCACCAGTGTGTTCAGGGTTGCCCCGTCTGGATTGTAAGCCAGCACTTCGTCGCGGCGGAAACGGAACTTATCACTGTCACCACCGCTACTGCCTCGCGTCGCGGTGCCGAGCGTGGCTTGGGTCGCCACTGGGGAAGCAATCGCAGCCGGCACCGGTACCACTACGCTGGGAAGCGCCGCCGCCGCCGCCGCGCTGGGGGTGTTCAAGCTGTCGAGTGACACTGTGGTGGTACTGCCGACCGACGACGCCTGCACGCTGACTGACGACGCACCATTCTGTGTTGCTGCTGCGGCTCCGGAACTTGGCGAAGGCGCTGCCGCAGGCGGAGCCGTGACCGGTGCGGCTTCCGCAGTTGCCACACTCGGCGCTGGTAACTTGGTTTCGACTGCCGGAACTGATGCAGATCCGGCGCTAACCGCCGACGCATCTTTTGTTAGCGCCGGTGCAGCAGTGGACTGACCCTGGCTATCGGCCGAGTCTTTCTTGTCTTTCTTGTTGCCAGCAGAACTCGACTGGTTGCTCGCACTCGTAGCGATCGATCCGCCGCTCGTTGACGTCGAGGTGCCCGAGGCTGCATTGCTTTGTGCCGAGTTGCCGGCGGCGCCGCCGCTCGCGCCCGCACTGCCCAAACCTGCGTTGCCGGTGCCTGAACTGCCCGATTGAGCGCTGCCTGAACTGGAACCGCTCGAACTGGCGCTGCCTGAGCCGGCGCCGCCTGAGCTGGAACTGCCAGAGCTGGCACTGCCCGAACTGGCGCTGCCTGAGCCGGCGCCATCTGAGCTGGAGCTGCCTGAGCTGGCATCGCCCGAACTGGAGCCGCCTGAGCTGGAACTCCCTGAGCTGGCACCGCCTGAACTGGAACTGCCGGAACTGGAACTGCCGGAACTGGAACTGCCGGAACTGGAACTGCCGGAACTGGAACTGCCGGAACTGGAACCGCCGGAACTGGAGTTGCTCGAGCCTGAATTATCGGAGCCGCCCTTGTTTGACCCGCCTTTGCCGCCCTTTCCGCCTTCGCCGCCGCCCTTTCCGCCGCCGCCGCCCTTTCCGCCGCCGCCGTGACCCTTCTTAGCAAATGCAGGCTTGACGAGAAGAGCGGAGTCTAGGAAGTCAGAGATCGAACCCGTGAAGAACAAAGCGGCCAGAACAAAGGCTAGACGGCCTCGTATTGAATGCCGATTTGGGCGTGCGGATGATGGGCTCGGATAGCTAGTCGGCTTGAGCCGCGCACCAAGCTCGACATTTCGCCAAGGGCTGCGCTCTTCGCCAATCACCTGCTGGCCGTGCACTGTATCTTCAGACCGAACAAGTCGCGCGAACACTACCGCGGCGCTCGCCAAGCTTGCCAGCCAGCGTTGGCACTGGTCGCGCGCAGCACATGCGAGTTTGCGCATGAAGTTCAGCCCCTGGCACCTGCGGCAACCTAGCTCCGCCCCTCCGAGCGACGCATGGGTCGCATTCCCCACCACCAAGCCAGCCTGCTTGGCTTTCCGTTCACCCCTTGCTCATCCGCCCCACCGGCTGAACTTGAGAGCGACCATCACTGGCCGCTCCCGGCGCTACAATCGAATCACTTTTGCAGTTCGGTCCAAATCGCTGTGTACAGGTCGTTGGCTTCCTGTGAACAACGCACCTGGAACTCGCCCATAGCCACGAACTCGGCCGGCACATTGACTTCCGGCGCAGTCTTCATCTCAGGCGGCAAAAATGCTTCACTGCCCTTGATGCCATTAGCGTACTTGGCAAACGCCGAGATCATGGCCGCGTTTTCCGGATCCATGACAAAGTTCAGGAACAGCTTGGCGTTGTCAACGTTCTTAGCGTCTTTCAGGATGCCGATATTGTCCATCCAGATCGGATAGCCTTCCTTCGGGTAGCCATAAACGACGTTCTCGTTGCGCAGGCGGGCGCGGAACGTGGAGCCATTCCAGTTGACGCCAGCGACAATGTCTTCTTTGGCGTATTTCTCCTGGTTGCCGTAGTCCATCGACATCCAGTGCGGCTTGGCGGCGACAAGCTTGTCGCGCACCTTCTTCAACATTTCCTTGTCGGTCGAGCACCACTTGCCGCCAACATTGCGAACGGCCAAATTCATGACGTCCGACATTTCGGGCACGACGTTGATCTTGCCCTTCAGCTCATCCGGCGGATTCAAGAAAATCTCGGACGTGTTGACGTCGCCTTTGTAGTACTTCTTGTTGATCAGGATGCCGGTCGTGCCCCACTGCCAGGGGATTGTGTACTTGCGGCCCGGATCGAACGGCACGTCGACCCACTTCGGTTCAATGTTCTTGAAGTTCGGCATCTGATCGGCGCCGGACTCCATCAAGAGCTTTTCCTCGATCCAGACCGGCACGAACGAGGCTGACGGAACCACCATGTCGAAGCCATGTCCGCCAGCGCGGATCTTGGCTAGCGCCGTGTCATTCGAGTCATAGTCGGTGACGACGACCTTGACCTTGTGCAGTTCCGAAAACTTCTTGATCATTTCCGGGCTAGTGTAATCGCCCCAATTGTAGATGTTGAGTTCGCCGTCGGCGCGCGCGACTGGCGCGGCTAGAAGAACGCCAGCCGCCAATGCCGCCGCGAACACTCCAAGTTTCATGGTAGGTCACTCCCTTGTTCTGCGAACCATCACACCCATGATTGGCTGGTGAGGCAGTCACAATTCTAACTGATATTTCGAACGCAATGGGCTCCAGCCCGTTCATGCGCTGGAGCCCGGTTGCGCTACTTCTGCAGCTCAGTCCAGATCGCCGTATAGAGCTTCGTTGCTTCCGGCGAGCACCGGACCAAGAACTCGCCTTTAGCAAGCACCGCATCCGGAATGACAATCTCCGGAGCGGTTTTCATGTCATCCGGCATGAAGGCGCCGCTGCCTGCAATCCCGTTGGAATAGCGGGTGAAGCCGGAATTTTTGCCCGCGTTCTCCGGGTCCATCATGAAGTTCATGAACTGCTTCGCGTTCTCGACGTTCTTAGCATCTTTGAGGATGGCGAGGTTATCCATCCAAAGACCATAACCTTCCTTTGGATAGCCATAGGTGACGTTTGCATTGCGCAGCCGGGCGCGCAGCGTCCAGCCATTCCAGTTGACACCGGCCGCCACATCTTCGTTGATGTACTTTTCCGGATTGGCATAATCCATCGAAACCCAGTGTGGTTTCGCGGCCACCAGCTTGTCCCGCGCCTTCTTCAGCACTTCCGTGTCGGTGGTGCACCACTTACCACCGACATTGAAGATGGCAAGGCTCAGCACATCATTCATTTCCGGAACGATGTTGATCTTACCCTTCAATTCATCTGGCGGGTTGAACACGATTTCCGAAGTGTTGGCGTCACCCTTATAGAATTTCGTGTTGAGCGCGATGCCGGTCGAACCCCACATCCAAGGAATTGTCCATTTCCGGCCAGGATCGAAAGACACATCCATCCAGCGCGGGTCAATGTTTTTGAAGTTTTCCATTTGCGGGATGCCGGGCTCGAGTAGCAGCCCTTCTTCCACCCAGATCGGGACGTAGCTGGCGGAGGGCACGACCAAATCGAACCCGTGGCCGCCAGCGCGGATCTTCGCCAAGGCCGTGTCGTTGGCATCGTAGTCGGTTACCGTAACTTTGACGTCGTATTTTTCACTGAACTTTTTGACGACGTCGGCGCTGGTGTAGTCACCCCAATTGTAAAGGTGCAGCTCACCCGCCGCCTGCG
>JANNSA010000633.1:0-3218 GCA_031402115.1 Hyphomicrobiaceae bacterium
CAGGCTTCACTCGCGTTACGGCCCGCCGGATTGCTCAACCGCCCAAGGCGGCCTTTGTCGCAAGGCTTCGATCCGCCGGTCACCCGGACAAATCGCTTGCCAGCTACCAGATCAACCGACAACTCTCTGGGTGGAACCTACCTCCACTGGTGAACCGCGCCTTCGGGGCGCACGTAGAGTCGAGGATGGGCGCGGTAGCTTGGGGCAACTGGCCATCGCTCCGTTTCCCATCCCCGCTCATCAAACCGGACGTGCCGGTTTCCGGCATCCGGCTTTCCGACTGGCTTCACCGCAAGGCCCACGGCGTCCGACGTACACACGGCTCCGCCTTCGCCTTGCAGTAGAGCTTCCTCTGAAGCCTCCGGATACGTTCAGGTGTTGTCAGGCTCATCGCCAATCACCGATCCTCGACTGCTTCGAAAGCGCACCAGAAGTCAGGGTCCTTTGCTCCGCCGGCATTACCCGGCCTCAACACTCCTACGACCCTGTCCGACTTCCGCTTGGCCTATCAGGCAACCCTGATGTTGAAGGCACGTGCCTCCAGCCAAACGGATCTCCCCCGATTACCCGGGTCACCCTTCCAACGTGCCGTGCCCACTACCCCGGCGGATCGAGACGGGTGCAAATGTCGGTTGCTTCCCCATCCCACGCGGCCTTCCCCGTTATTCAGGCGGGTCGGCATCCACGACTTCACTTTCGAGGCCTGCTCAGGCTTTACTCGCGTTACGGCCCGCCGGATTGCTCAACCGCCCAACGCGGCCTTTGTCGCAAGGCTCCAATCCGCCGGTCACCCGGACAAATTGCTTGCCAGCTACCAGATCAACCGACAACTCTCTGGGTGGAACCTACCCCCACTGGTGAACCGCGCCGTCGGGGCGCACTGAATAGATCGGGCTATACGGATTTCCGACCAACGCGCGTTTGCCAGCCGAGCGCCACCAACGCGACCACCAGAGCGGCGAAGCCCACCTCCAGCAGGCCGACCGGTTCGCCAAGCAGCACCGCGGCGCCGGCAAGCGTGATGAACGTCTGCAGCAACTGCACTTGACCGACCTTGGCGATACCGCCGAGCGCCAAACCTCGATTCCAGGCAAAGAAGCCGACGAACATGCTGAATACGGCGACGTAAAAAAATCCGGCCCAGGACCGCGGACTGGCGTCCCACGGAATCGGACCGCCGAATGCAAATAGCAGCACGATCATCACCGGCGCAGACACAACAAGTGCCCACGAGATTGCCTGCCAACCGCCAATGCGGCGGCTGAGCGTCGCCCCCTCGGCATAGCCCCAAGACGCGCAAGCGATCGCCCCGACCAGCAGCACATCCGCCCACCAGGGCGTTGCCGCAGCCGTGGCGCCAACGCTGGAACCGTGGATCAGCGCATAGATCAAGACGGCTGCACTGCCAGCGAAACCGCAGGCCCAAAACGCACGCGATGGCCGCTCGCCTGCTACCGCCACACTCGCCATCGCAGTTGCCAGCGGCAGCACTGCCGAAATGACCCCGGCATGGGTCGCGGTTGCAGCCTTTACCGCAATCGTTGCCAGCACGGGAAACCCGAGTACGACACCGAGACTATAGCGGGCGAGCGGGGCCCAGTCCTCGCGTTTGAGCATCGGCGGACGGGTGACGACCAGGACCAAAGCCGCGCAAACGGCTGCGACGACGGCACGGCCCAGCGCTACGAACAACGGGTCCATCTCCGCCACCGCCATTTTCGTGAACGGGTAGGTCAAGCCGAAAATTGTCACGCCGACGATGCCGAGGATCAGTCCTAACCGCTCGTTGCGCCGCAGAGCCGCCGCCGCTTCCGGCATGAGATATCCTTTGGTTTCTGGCGCGTTGGCTTCAACCGAACGCCGCTTCGAGGAAAGCTGCTTCCTCGGCCTCTAGCCAGGCTTTGACGCCGACTGCGGGCGTTGCCGCAGCCTTGCGCCCCGCACGTCGTATTGGACGTCCGGCCAAGCCTTCAAGCTGTCGATGCAAATGCGTGAAATAACCCATATTTTCGGGCTCTTCCTCGCACCAGATCAGCTCAGCTTCACGATGCTGACCGAAGGCCTTACGCAATGCTTCATCCGGCAACGGATGAAGCTGCTCGACGCGGACGAGCGCAACCTGGTCTTCAAGCTTGCGGCGCAGGCGCTCCGCATGCAGCACATAGTAGACCTTCCCCGAACACAGCACTAGGCGACGTGCCCGTGTGACCGACGGATCCGGGATGACAGTGCGAAATCCCGTGCCGGGCCCGAACTCTGCGAGTGTCGACACGCACTCTTTGTGCCGCAACAGAGCCTTTGGCGTCAGTAGCACCAGCGGCTTGCGGAACATCCGCTTCATCTGGCGACGCAGTACATGAAAAAAGTTGGCCGGCGTCGATACATTGGCGACCTGGAGATTATTACCTGCACAAGCAGCCAGCAGCCGCTCGGGGCGAGCGGTCGAGTGATCCGGCCCGCCGCCGTCGAGCCCATGCGGCAACAGCATGACAAGGCCAGACGATCTGAGCCACCTGTCCTCGCCGCAGGCGATGCACTGGTCGAACACCGGCTGCGCGATGTTCAAGAACTCGCCGAACTGCGCCTCCCAAATCACAAGCCTGTCAGGGTCGCTCAATGTCATGCCATATTCGAAGCACAGCACCGCGTGCTCGATCAGCGGCGTATTGTGAATGTCATATGGCGTACCGGCCCTTGCCGCCGCGCCGAGCACCAGATGCGATTTCCCCGTCAATTGGTCGTGGATCTGCCAGTGCCGCTGCGTAAACGCTCCGCGCAGCGCATCCTGCCCGCCAAAACGGACAGGAGTGCCCTCAGCCAGTAGCGATGCTAGGCCGAGCGTCTCGCCCGTAGCCCACGTAATGCCGGTGCCAGTCTCGATGCTGCGGCGGCGTTCTTCGAGAAATCTCGCGACCTTGGGGTCAACGCTAAAATATGCCGGCGTATCGGTGATGACATGGCCCAGTCGCTTCAACTCGTCGTCGGTGATGCCGGTGGCGACGTCGGCGACCATTTCGGCAACGCTGCCAGCGTGAAACCCGCTCCAATCCCGATCGAACCAGTCGGGTCGATTGACAGCATAGCTCTTCGCAACGTCGAATGCATTGCGAAGCTCGGCTTCCATCTGCGCCTTCGGCCCGGCACTGTCGCCGCCCGTTGCGCTGGCATACAGCACGTGCACCGGTTCGAGCCGGTCGATCGCCTGATACATGGCTGGT
>JANNSA010000634.1:0-2862 GCA_031402115.1 Hyphomicrobiaceae bacterium
TGCCGAGCCGGCATGTCACGGAAGGGCCGACGCGGGCGCCGCACCGGTCGTTCTATTACGCCATGGGCTTGACAGAAGAGCAGATCCACCGGCCGTTGGTCGGCGTTGCGTCATGCTGGAACGAGTCAGCGCCATGCAACATCGCGCTGATGCGCCAGGCCCAGTCCGCCAAAAAGGGCGTGGCGGATGCCGGCGGCACGCCGCGTGAGTTCTGCACCATCACCGTTACCGACGGCATTGCCATGGGTCACCAGGGCATGAAGTCGTCCTTGGTGTCGCGTGAAGTCATCGCCGACTCGATCGAAGTTTCCATGCGCGGCCATTGCTACGATGCGCTGGTCGGCGTCGCCGGCTGCGATAAGTCGTTGCCGGGCATGATGATGGCGATGGTCCGTCTCAATGTGCCAAGCGTGTTCATGTATGGCGGTTCCATCCTTCCGGGCCGTCACAAGGGCCGCGATGTCACTGTCGTCGACGTGTTCGAGGCGGTCGGCCAGCACTCCGCCGGTAACATGAGCGACGCCGAACTGCATGCGCTGGAAATCGTGGCGTGCCCGAGTGCGGGCGCGTGCGGCGGCCAGTTCACCGCCAACACCATGGCCTGCATTTCGGAAGCTATTGGCTTGGCATTGCCGGGCTCGGCCGATGCGCCGGCGCCAAACCTGGAGCGTGACAGCTACGCCGTGGCCAGCGGCAAGGCCGTGATGCGACTGCTCGCCGACGGCATCCGGCCACGCGATATCGTGACGTTGAAGGCGTTGGAGAACGCGGCGACAATTGTCGCAGCAACCGGCGGTTCGACCAACGCGGCGCTGCATCTGCCAGCGATTGCGCACGAATGCGGCATCAAGTTCGACCTGTTCGATGTCGCCGCGATCTTCAAGAGGACGCCTTATATCGCCGACCTGAAGCCGGGCGGCAAATATGTCGCCAAGGACGTGTTCGATATCGGCGGCATCTCGCAGATCATGAAGGCGCTGCTCGACGGTGGCTATTTGCATGAAGATTGCATCACCGTCACTGGTAAGACGATCAAGGAAAACCTGAGCGGCGTGACGTTCAACACCAACCAGAAGGTCGTCTACCCGACCAGCACGCCGCTGTCGCCGACCGGCGGCGTTGTCGGGCTCGTTGGCTCGCTGGCGCCCGAAGGTGCGATCGTCAAGGTCGCGGGCATGAAGAAGCTGCAGTTCCGCGGACCCGCGCGCTGCTTTGACAGCGAAGAGCTGGCCTTCGCGGCCGTCAATGCGCGGCAGTACAATGACGGTGAAGTCCTGGTGATCCGCTATGAAGGGCCGCGCGGCGGCCCTGGCATGCGCGAGATGCTGTCAACCACTTCGGCGCTGTATGGCCAAGGCGCTGGCGATAAGGTTGCACTTGTCACTGATGGCCGGTTCTCCGGCGCCACGCGCGGCTTCTGCATTGGGCACGTCGGGCCGGAAGCGGCGGTCGGTGGTCCGATCGGGCTGATCGCGGACGGCGACATCATCGCCATCGACGCCGACAAGGGCACCATTGAACTGGAACTAAGCGAAGCCGAGTTGGCCAAGCGCAAGGCCGCCTGGAAACCGCGCGAGACGGACTATCGCAGCGGTACCTTGTGGAAATACGCGCAACAGGTTGGCCCGGCGCGTGATGGTGCCGTAACGCATCCAGGCGGAAAGGCGGAAGTCGTCTGCTATGCCGATATCTAGCAAAACACTGGCAGCGCTCGCGTTTGCCGTCAGCCTGCTGGGCTTGCCGGGCCCCGAGGCTTGGGCGGGCGCGCGCTCGTTCGACAAGGCGCCGGCCGCCGCGACTCTGATCTATGAAGAGGGCATGCGCGCCTACAATCAGGGCGACATGGCGCAAGCCATCAGCTTGCTGCGGGATGCGGCAGATCAGGGCGTGTTCCTGTCTCAGTACTACCTCGCGCGCATCTACAGCGCCCGCGGCGAGCGCTATGCCAACAGGGCAGAGGCCTACCAGCTTTACAAGCGCATCGCCGCCGACAATGCCGACAGCGACCCGCAGATGAACATCCGCGCTCCGTTCGTGGCGCGTTCCGAACTGGAGCTGGCGCGCTATCTGCAGACCGGCATCCCGGAACTCGATCTCGTTGCCGATGCGGCGGCAGCGCGCGACCATTTGGTGCGCGCCGCGCAGATCTTTGGCGACGCCGACGCCCAGTTTGATCTGGCCAAGCTCGATCTGGACAGTCCCGACACCCGGCGCGCTGGGCTCGACTTGCTCAGCAACGTTGCGGTGCGGCGCGGGCATCCCGGCGCTATGGTGTTGCTGTCGCAGCTATATCTGACCGGCGAATATGTCGGGCAGGTGCGGCCCGATCTGGCGTTCGCCTATGCTAATCTGGCGGTGGAAAATGCGCCGGACGCTGATCGTATCTGGACTGAAGAGAACTTCCAGGGGGTGTTCTGCCAGACCACCCTGGCTGATCGCGAGCTGGCGCGAAGTCTGATGCTCAAGATCCGCGGCGAAAGCGAAGAAACGCCCTATGAGTCGAGCGAGCAGGTCGAAGAGGTGAACGGCCGCGTAACGTGGCGTTGCAGCGACGGCGAACGGGTCGCGTCGCCGGCCAGTGGTAAAGCCAAGCTGCCGGCGCAGAATGCGGTGGATACACCCGAGGCTGATGCAGCTCTGCCCGCAGCAAGCGATATTGCCGGCGCGACGGGTGCCAACAAAAGCTATCGCCCGGCTGGCAACCTGCCCGAGGGAATGTCCGGATTTGTGCCACTCGGGCTGACGCTGGATAAACTCGAGGCGCCCGGCGGCGGCACCAGCCTAAGTGATCAGTAGCCGGTCGCGGTGACGGAGGGGGTTAGGCCCTCTGGGCCGTAACCCAGCCTCCACAGGCGGCGCTCG
>JANNSA010000635.1:0-1694 GCA_031402115.1 Hyphomicrobiaceae bacterium
ATCACGGTGCCCGAAGGGTTCTATGGCGAGATCACGGCGCTCGATGGCCAGGCGATGCCCGAAGGCATGTACATGGCGCCTGCCGTGACCGACGCGGAAGTGCCGGAATTGCTTGACGCTGAACGCTTCCTGAGTGGCCGCAGATTCTATCGCGGGCCGCAGGAGACGGTGCTTAAACCGGGCAATTACCGCCTCAATCAATATCTGTTCAAAGTCAACGTCAGCGAAGAAACGCGCGCCACTGTGATCCCGGCCGGCCATGTCGGCGTCGTCAAATCGAACGTCTCGCAGCCCGGTGCGCACTGTGTCGAGGAGGAGGTCAAGGCCGCCGAGGCCGGTTCGCTGCCGGGCGCGGTGTCGGTGCCGCTGGTGCCGAAGGGCTGCGTCGGCATCTGGCGCAAGCCGCTGCTGCCGGGCGCCGAGTACCTCAACCGTCGTGCCTATGAAGTGACGCTGGTCGACACGCGCGTGCAGACCTGGGACTTCAAGGGTGGCTTCGTCAAACGGCTGATCGATCTGTCGGTCGACCAGCAGGGCAATATCCGTCAGACCGAACGCTCGGAATCGCATCCGGAATTGGAGAGCGCCGCCGACCGCGCCGTGTTCCTGAAGATCGAGGGCTGGGACATTCCGCAGGAATTGCGCGTGCTGTTGCAGGTCAGCCCAGAGAACGCGCCGGTCGTGGTTGGTGCCGTTGGCGGGCTGGATGAAGTGCGCGCCCGCATCCTGGTGCCGGTTATCCGCTCCATCGTGCGCAACGTCGCTGGCTCAGAGATCGACGTCAACGATCCCGCCAACCCAGGCAAGAAGATCCGCCGCGCCACGCATGCCATGGACCTGATCGAGAACCGTGACGCGCTGGAGCAGACCATTGAAGTGCTGGTCAAGCGCGAGGGCAACAAGGCCGGCGTCGACATCCAGCAGATCAGATTGGGTGAGCCGGCGATCCCGCCGGAGCTCCTGATCTCGCGCCAGCGCGAACAGCTGGCCCAGCAACTATCGAAGGCCTACGCGCAGGAAACGGCTAGCCAGAACAAACGTATTGAAACCGAACAAGCGCGCGCCACGGCCAACGAGCAACCGCGGCTCGTCGAATCGCAGATCGCGGTGCAGGTGGCCAATCAGCGGGAATCCGAGCGCGCCGCGCTTGGCCGCGCCGAGCGGCAGTTCCTGGAGGAACTGGCACGCGGTCAGCGGGCGCAGGCCGACGTGCTCGGCCAGGATCGCGTCGCATTGCTGCAAGGTTTGGAGAAGGTGCTGGCAACTCTGGAACGCAAACCTGAACTGGTGGCCCTGGTTTCCAAGCTGGTGCCGAATACAATGGTAACTGGCGGCGGCGGTGGTGACGGCGGCGGACTTGCCGGTGCCGCGGCCATCCTCGGCAATGCGCTGGCCCCGCAGCGGGCTGCCCCGCCAGCGGCGCCTTAGTGGTCAAGGTCGCCGGTTGCTTCCGGCATTGCAGAGACTCATGAGGGTTGCGGCCTCAAAGTTTGAGCGTTTCGCAGCATCGCGAATTGGGCAGGCCGCAAGCGCTTCGTACCTAAGCAAACTCCACTCGCTTGGCCGAGCATTTCCAGCATGATGTCGTGGTTCCAGCCGGCGCTTTTCAGCTTGGTCGTCAGTGATCCCTTGCTCGGGTCGAGGCGCGCGACGTCGAGGGCGCGGCGGCGGAGCACGGCGATGTTGGCCGGTCC
>JANNSA010000636.1:0-1801 GCA_031402115.1 Hyphomicrobiaceae bacterium
ATCACGTCGCCGCCGTTTCCCAGCGTGTTTTCGTACTCGCAAGCGTCGGCCGACATCGGCAACTCTGAGGACCTCGAAGCGGAAGCGCCGCTACACCTGCAATGGTGGCTACGCGGCATGCTCCGGGTGATGAGGCCGGGTCGTGTGCTGATCGTTCACTGTACGCAGATAGCCAGGCTGGCTCGCTCTGGTCACGCAGGCATGTTCGACTTCCGGGGGTTACTGATTCGTCTCGGGCAGCGAGCAGGATTTACCTACGAGTATGATTGGCTGGTCCGCGCCAATCCTCAGAGTCAGGCCATCCGCACGCGATCGAGGCAATTGCAGTTCGCCGGCCTGGAATCGGATCGTGCCCAGTCTCGCGGCGCAATGGGGATGTACCTGATCAAGTTCCGCAAGCCGGGCGATAACGCTACCCCGATAGATTCGTCCTGTGATGTGTCGCGCAATGACTGGATCGACTGGGCCGAATGTTGCTGGGGCGACATCAAGGAGACGGACACGCTCAACGTCGCAGAATGCCGGGAGGAGTCGGACACGCGCCACATTTGCTGTATGCAGCTCGGAATCTACGAGCGGTGCATTCGGTTGTTCTCCAATCCGGACGAGTTGATTTTCGATCCGTTTGCGGGAATCGGATCATGCGGGTTCGTCGCCCTCGGCGGCACTTCGTCGGCGAAGAAGAGAAGGCTTGGCGAGACTCGCCGGTTCTACGGGTGCGAGTTGAAGGACTCCTATCATGTGACTGCGTTGCGAAACTGCGATCGTGCCATTGCCATGCGGAAGGAGTCGCAGCGGACGCTGTTTGACGGTATTGACGAATCGGTGGAAGACTGGACGCTACAAGGAGGTGTCTGATGACTGGCCATGAGCGGCACAGAGCTAGTCTTGGCATCGCCCCCAAGCTCACGGAGAAGGCGTTCATGGGACAGATCGTCCAATTGGCCAAGATACTCGGTTGGTCCTGCTTTCACTGTCACGACAGCCGGCACAGCGCCAAAGGCTTTCCCGATCTGTGCCTCGTGCGACCGCCGAAGTTGATCTTCGCCGAGTTGAAGACGGACACGGGTAGAGTGTCCGCAGAGCAACAGCAATGGCTGAAGCATCTCCAGGCGTGCGGGCAGGACGCCAGACTTCTTCGGCCCAAGGATTGGCCTGAAATCGAGGCGATGCTCAAGGGGGAGTCATGACCGTAACAGTCGAACGTCTGCTGATCGGCGACACCAATGGCCCAACGGTGTACCTGTGCGTCCGGCGTGGTCGGGTCGGCGATCACCTGATTGTCGAAGAGATGCCGGACAGCGTCACCACGCACGCCGAGGCGGCTGAGTGGGCTGCCGATCGCTGGCGTGTATCCGTCGGCAATGTGCAGATTAGCGAACCTCAGGTAGTCGCACTGGAGGAGTAGCATGCTGACAATTGCTATCGAGCCAACGTCTACCATTACCCGCATGAACGGCCAGCTATGCCGGCTGTGGCGTGGGGTGACGGATCAGGGACTGGCCGTCGAGGTGTTCGTTTGCGCTGTCGCGGTGCAGAACGACGCCGACTGTCTGGAGTTTGATCGGGCGATACTGTCGATGCCAGCGCCTGACGAAGCGATGACGCCGCTGTCGCGTGTTGCGCCGGCGAGAGGTGATGAAGACGTGGGGAGTAATTGAAGCCATGAGTCAAAGCGACTGCTGCGTTCACGGGTTGGCGTCGAACTGCTGGTGTTACCCATGCTTGCGCGAAGAGGTGGCACGGCTCCTTGCTGCCATCCGCAAGCATCGGGATTATCGCGGTGACGATCGCTGCTTTC
>JANNSA010000637.1:0-5676 GCA_031402115.1 Hyphomicrobiaceae bacterium
CCTGGAGACGCTCGACCTGCTGGAGGATCTGCTGGCCGACTACACCGGCACCGTGCTGCTGGTCAGCCATGACCGCGACTTCCTCGACCGCGTCGTCACCTCGGTGCTGATGTCTGAAGGCGATGGCCAGTGGACGGAATATGCCGGTGGCTATTCCGACATGGTGGCGCAGCGTGGGGTAGGCGTGGCGGCGCGAAAGGCGGCGGCTGCGGCAGCGACGGCGGGAGTCGACAAGACGACTGTCAATGCAGCGCCGCTCACTATTGCCGTCGCGCCCAAGCGAAAACTTACGTTCAAGGACAAACATGCCTTGGACACCCTGCCAGCAAAAATGGCCAGATGCGCCGCCGAGCTTGATACTATCGAGAAAGACCTGACCGACCCTGAGCTCTATGCCCACGACCCGTCCCGCTTCACGCTGCTGGCGCAACGGGCGGCCCGGATCAAAACTGAACTCGCAGCCGCCGAGGAAGACTGGCTGCGCATCGAGATGCTGCGTGAGGAGATCGAGGGGTAGGGGGTCAAGAATCGATTGTGCCATAAGCAGTCAGCAGTGCTGCGCGGTAATGTGGTCAGTTTTCTGCGTAAATGGACGTTCCACGGCGGTTCTGATAGTTTCGAAAACCGAACACAGGGTGTCGTCATGCCGATGATCGTCCGCTGTCGAACCGGCCTGCTTCCCAAGGCGGTTGCGCGGTTTTGTGCGCTGGTGGGCGTGCTGCAGGCGCTCGGCTCTGGACCGGCACAAGCTGGCTGCGAAGAGGACTTTGTTCGCCATTACGGCATTACAGTTGCAGTAGGCATTGTTCAATTGAAGGCATTGAAGAAGGCCAGTGACGCGAATGCGGCCGCGGTCGCCAAGATACCTGAGGATTACGAGTTGCGACTGCAGGAAGCGCAAGACGAGTATGACGAGACGATAGAGAATGCAAACAAGCCTGAGAATGCCCCAAAGCGGCAACAGATGATAAGCGACGCTACCAGTTGGCAAGCAATGAAGTTGAAGAATGCCGCCAGTTTCAAGGATCGGGATACGAGAGGCGCCGAAGCGACCTACGAAAGTAAGCGTGAGCAAGCTGCGATCAATCACCAACAACAACTCGATAATGCGTTTGAGGAAGCTGGCCTGACCCCGGAAGTCATGGCGAAGTGCCCGCGCGTCTGGATCGCCTCGTCCAATGTCGATGCACCAGCAGCCAGCCAGAACTATGCGACCCTGTGCGCACCGACGCCGGTGGGCAAATGGCAACTGGTGCAGTCGGCGGCCGGTGGTGTTGGCTTCGGCACGATGGATATTCCGACCCTGGCGCCGAGTTTTACTTCGGCCAAGGGTGAAGCCGCTGCGGTCGGCACATTCGAAGCCAAGTTCCCGGCTTCGAATGGCAATAGCTGGGCTGGCAATGTACTGATTACAAAAAACTGGGATCCCACGACCAAGGCACGCGGCGTGCTTGAAGTGCATCAACGCTATCTGCGCAAGTGCAAATGCACCCTGGCGGGGTGCAAGCCGTGCGAATTCGAATGGGGCAAACAAGTCAAGAAATGGCAGATCATTGCGAAAGACGGCCTGTGCAATCCCGCCGAGTTCAGACGTGCTGACGGTTTTCCTGCGCTGCCGGACTAGGCAATGGGCCTTGGCTCAGCCCGATTGAGCGCTTTGCCAGTTTGACTGCAACGAGGCGAACGACCAAGCAATGCCAGCTCCCTGTGCACCCTTGAGCAAGCGAGGCCTCTGATGACCCTGCCAGACACCGCGTCAGCGCCCGTTCAAACCGCCGAGACAATGGCAGTCGTGGAGTTCTGGCGCGCCGCTGGCCCTGGCCGCTGGTTTGCCAAGGACCTGGACTTTGACCGCCAGTTTCGCGAGCGTTTCCTGGCCCTGCACGAAGCGGCGGCGCGCGGCGAATTGGCCGGCTGGCCTGCGACACCCGAGGCCGCGCTGGCGTTGATCGTGCTGCTCGATCAGTTCCCGCGCAATGCCTTCCGTGGCACGCCGCGCATGTACGCCACCGACGGCCAGGCCCGCTTGGTCGCCGGTGCGGCGATCGCGGCCGGGCTCGACCAGGCCATCGCTCCCGATCTCAGGCTGTTCCTATATTTGCCGTATGGCCATTCCGAGGACTTGGCCGACCAGGAGCGGTCGGTGGCCTTGAACCAGCCGCTTGGAGGGGACGCGCTGTCGCATGCCGAGGGCCACCGTGACATCATCCGGAGGTTTGGCCGCTTTCCGCACCGCAATGCGATTCTTGGCCTTCCGATGCGGCCCGAGGAGCAGCGCTATCTGGACGAAGGCGGGTTCCCGGGTTAACGCGGGGCGACTTGTTGTCGATCGCAAGTAACTGTCAGGTTTGAAGATTCCTCTGAGCAGTCACCGGTTCGCCCCCGACAAGAAGGGTTGATGCGATGACGATGATCAAACTGGACGCGGTGCTGCGCAACGCCTTCAATGGCGAGACGTTCATTTTCACCGGGCGCTTCGACGACCCCGGCGAGGCCCGGTTTGACGTCGTCTTGGAACCCGGCGGCTCTGGCGTCGGAAACGCCTTGTGGCATGTGCACCCGCCTCACGTCAGATATTGCCCGCCATTGATGGTGAGTGTCGCGCCGGTGATGAAGGCGGCGTCGTCGCTGGCTAGGTAAAGCACGGCTTTGGCGATCTCGGCGGCGGTGCCAAGACGGCCGACCGGGATTTGCGCGATAATGCCCTTCATCACGTCCTCGGGCACGGCGGCGACCATGTCGGTGTCGATATAGCCGGGTGCGATGGCGTTGACGGTGATGCCCTTGCGGGCGTTCTCCAAGGCCAGTGATTTGGTGAAACCGAGCATGCCGGATTTGGCCGCCGAGTAATTGGTTTGGCCAAGCTGTCCTTTCTGGCCGTTGATGGAGGCGATGTTGATGATGCGGCCCCAATTGCGGGTGCGCATGCCCTCCATCACCGGCCGGCACATATTGAACAGCGAATTGAGGTCGACATTGATGACTTCGGACCATTGCTCCGGCGTCATCTTGTGCAGCATGCCGTCACGGGTGATGCCGGCATTGTTGACAACAATGTCGATCGGGCCGAGATCGCGCTCGATCTGCTTTACGCCCTTTTCGCAGGCAGCGTAATCGCCGACGTTGAACTTGTAGATCGGGATGCCGCTCTCGGCCTGGAACTCCTGCGCCGCCTTGTCGTTGCCGCCGTAATTGGCGGCGACACGGTAGCCCTTGTTCTTGAGCGCGATGGAGATGCTGTGACCGATACCCCGCGTGCCACCCGTGACGACTGCAACCCGAGCCATGTTCTGTTGTTCCGTTTTCGTGGGTTGAGGGGTGAGATCGTGAGTGGTGAGTGGTAAAGTCAGGCTGTGCTGTTCGCCACAATCAAATGCCTAGTCCTTAAGTCAAAGGGGTTCATTTTCGATTTTTCCAGTACAGGATGCCTGCTACAATCCCTGCAATGAGGAACGGCATCAGAACAAGTGTCCAGTGCCAAACTGAGAAAGTGCCCATGCCGATCTCCAGTTTCTCTAATTACTCACCAGCCGCAACGAATTTAAGACTTGAGACATTGGCTTGACTCCCGTTTGCAAGTTTCATTCGCGTCTGCTCCAGTTTGCTTTTGTCTCGGAAAAAAAGAATTGCGAAACGATTACAAGCGAAGAACGGGAAACCGTCATGGCCGCGCTGGCGGCCTCCCACGACAAGCGACCGTTAAGTGGCGATCGATCATCCGCACCGGCCGTCGTCTCTCCAGTCGCGCGGTGATGAGGATGTGCGGCGCCTCTGGCAGTGGGATCACGGTTACTTGTCGTGGGTGGCCGCCTGCGCGGCCATGATAGCTAGGGATCATTCCACTTACCTTTCCCCACTCACCACTCACCAACTCACGACCTCACCAACGATCAATCCCGTTCCACACACATCGCGACGCCCATGCCGCCGCCGATGCACAGCGTCGTCAGGCCCTTTTTGGCGTCGCGCTTCTGCATTTCGTGCAGCAGCGTCACCAGCACGCGGGCGCCCGACGCGCCGATCGGATGACCGATGGCGATGGCGCCGCCGTTGACGTTGACCTTCTCAACATCCCAGCCGAGGCCCTTGTTGACGGCGCAGGCCTGGGCGGCGAACGCCTCGTTGGCCTCGATCAAATCAAGGTCCTTGGCTGACCAGCCGGCTTTCTCCAGCGCCTTCTTGGAGGCCGGGATCGGCCCGGTGCCCATGATGGAAGGGTCGACGCCAGCATGCGCCCACGACACGATGCGGGCGAGCGGGTTGAGCTTGCGCTTCTTGGCTTCCGCCAGGGTCATCAGCACGACCACCGCCGCGCCGTCATTGATGCCCGAGGCGTTGGCGGCGGTCACCGTGCCGTCCTTGTCAAAGGCTGGCCGCAACTTGGCGATGCCTTCCAGCGTCACGCCTGCCTTGATGTATTCGTCCATGTCGACCACCACGTCGCCCTTGCGGCCCTTGATCGTGACCGCCGCGATCTCGTCCTTGAACTTGCCGGCCTTCTGCGCCGCTTCCGCCTTGTTCTGCGAGGCGACGGCGTAACGGTCCTGCTCGTCGCGGGTGATCTGCCACTGCTTGGCGACATTCTCGGCGGTGACGCCCATGTGGTAGCCATTGAAGGCGTCCCACAGGCCATCCTTGATCATCGTATCGATCAGCTTGAAGTCGCCCATCTTGACGCCGTCGCGCATGTGCGCGCAGTGCGGCGCCTGGCTCATGCTCTCCTGGCCGCCGGCGATGACGATGTTCGATGAGCCGAGCTGGATCTGCTGAGCCCCGAGCGCCACGGCCCGGAGGCCCGAGCCGCACAGCTGGTTCATGCCCCAGGCCGGCGCATCCACCGGGATGCCGGCATTGACAGACGCCTGCCGCGCCGGGTTCTGGCCGGCGCCGGCGCCGAGTATCTGGCCAAGGATGACCTCGTCGACATCGCCTGCATCGATATGCGAGCGCGCCAGCGCCGCGAGAATGGCGATGCGGCCGAGTTCATGCGCCGCGACGCCGCCCAGTGCGCCGTTGAACGAGCCAACGGCCGTGCGTGCCGCGCCCGTGATGACGATGGTTTGTGTGTCGGCTCCCGCCTTGGACGTTGCGGCCATGGTTCAGTCTCCGTGTGTGACGCTGGGTCGGTTGGCAGTAATCGCGGAACGATTGCCGCCCCCGAGGTTGGAAATAGCCTATGCGTAGCAGTGTTCACGGGCTCTCGGCAATTGCCGGTTCAAGGCATGCCAGGACATTGCACCGCCGCTCGCGCCGGCATGCGTCTGGCACGCGCATTGTCACATGGCACAGTATTGCTGTCTGGCCGTGGTTGAAGCGCTGCCGGGCGCGGCCTATATACGCCCTAACGACGATTCCCGGGTTCGCCCGGCAGGGGTCACCGCAAGAGACAGTCCGTCACCGCGCCCAGCCGGTGCTTCATCCGAGGCCGGTAGGAAAACGCGAGCGGGGCCGCCGCAACAGAGAAGGTTCAAGTATAATGTCCAAAGTTATCGGCATCGATCTCGGTACTACCAATTCGTGCGTCGCGGTGATGGAAGGCTCGACGCCCAAGGTCATTGAGAACGCGGAAGGCATGCGCACGACGCCCTCCATCGTGGCGTTCAGCGAGGACGGCGAGCGGCTGGTTGGCCTGCCAGCAAAGCGCCAGGCCGTCACCAACCCGATGAACACGTTCTT
>JANNSA010000638.1:0-22440 GCA_031402115.1 Hyphomicrobiaceae bacterium
TTGCGCAGCCACATTGGCATCGACAACCGAAGGCGCGCGGCCAGCGACGCTGAGCGCCGCTGCATAGAGTGCTGTCAAGCGGCCTTCGGCCAGCAGCCATACGGCCGTCTCAGCGGTGCTGGCGAGTTGCAGACCATCGGCGAGACCCACGCCGATCAGGAACCCCGACAGCCGCGCCGCAGCAACCTCGCCGCCAGTACCATTGAGCAGTCCATCGGCGCGCAATTGAAACAGCCGCGATGTGAAAGAGCCGGGCGACGTCAGACCATCGGCGACGCCGTCGCGGAAGTGCGCATCAGGTTCGACGCGGACGCGATCCGCATCGATGTTCAGCCTGAGTATGGAGTGCGTGGTCAGCAGTGCGTACAACTCACCGACCATGGTGGTCCGGAACGTTGCCACCCGGCCTTGCTCAAGGCGAACCCACTTCGTGTGCGTGCCTGGCATGCAGATCAGACCCGAGAACTCCGGGGCGCCTTGCAGCAATCCGAGCAGCTTGGTCTCTTCGCCGCGCATTACATCGGGCGTCAGCGGATCGCGCAGCGCCAGTCCCGGCAGGATGCGGATGTCGCGCTCACTGGAAGTCACGCGCACCGCGCCTGAGACCAGTCCGTCGATACCCGCCGGGCAATCGACATAGCGCGCTTCCTGCCAGCCCTGGCGCGAGCCGACCATGCCACACATCAGCACCGGAACTGTTGTTGGTAGTGCCAACGCCGCTAGGTGACCCTGCAAAACGCCCGCGAAATCAGCCGGGCTGAGGCTAGCCATGCCCTCATCGGAGCGTCGTTCCGCCAGCACCAAGCCGGCCGCATCAAACGCCCAAACACGCAGCGCCGACGTGCCCCAATCGACGCCAGCAAAGGCAGCGTCACTCATGGCGCGCCCTCCACATTGACTGGACCGACGATGCCGCCCTGCGGGGCGCCCCTACATAGCGACACCACAAACGCTCCCAGTTTTAACGAGGTCCGCGACTGCCGATTGGGTTGATCGTCGTGAGTTGGCTTCATTTCGCCCGCATCCCTTCGATCAGCCACAGGCTGTCGGGCCAGCCAGGGGGGAGGCGAAAGCCAGTAGCTGCCAGCGCTGCGGCGCTCAAGGTCAGGCCGTCTGGCCCCGAGAAGGGCGAGATGAACGCGCGAGCGCCGCGGTTGTCGATGGGCAATGCTGGGGCAAAACGCAGGTTCCAGCGCGAACCGGCGGCGAGGCCTGGCAGACGCACCATGGAAGGGGCGGCGTGCGGGAGCGTGTCGCGCTGCGTCACCGCCACCAGTAAGCGGTCCTCCAATGCCCAACTGGCGCCGAGATAAGGGCCGGCCAGCTCCAGCCGGCGATGCACGCCCTTGTGCAGCACATCGCGCCATTGCTTGTGAAAAGCGATCGCCGCCTTGAGCGTGTCGAGGTCCTTGTTCGCCAGCACGCGCAGGTCGAGTTCCATGCCCATGTGGCCACCGACCGCCGCCGAGAAGGCGCGGAACGTCATGCTGAGTTCGCGGCCTGACGTGTGGCAGGGCGAGGGCCCGACATGATGGCCAAACACTTCCGGCGGAAAGAACAGCGCCGCTTCCTGGTTCATCCGCCAGCGATCATGGGCGTCATTGTTGTCCGATAGCCAAAACCGCTGGACATGCTTGAGGATGCCATGATCGATACGTCCGCCCCCTGACGAACAGCTTTCAATCTCGGTCTTGGGATGCGCGTGCCGCAATCTGGCCAGCAGCGCGTACAGCGCCGTCGTTTGCGCCGCCGCCACCGGTTCGCCCGTTGTCATGCGGCCGGGGAGCGTCAGGACGCGGTTCATATCCCATTTGAAGTAATCAATCCGGTATTCGGTCAACAGCGCATCAAGTCGGCCGAAGATGTGCTCCAGCACCTCGGGCCGTGCCAGGTCGAGCACCAATTGCTGCCGGCCGGTGATCTGCGTCAGGCCGGGCAGGCCGAGCGCCCAGTCCGGATGCGCACGCATCAGATCGGAGTCGGGATTGACCATCTCTGGCTCAACCCAGATGCCAAAGCCAAGGCCCAACCCGCGCACATGGTCGATGACAGGGTGCAAGCCGTCGGGGAATTTATGCCGGTCGACGGTCCAGTCGCCGAGTGCGCGCTTGTCGTCACTGCGGCCCTTGAACCAGCCATCGTCGACGACGAAGCGCTCGGCGCCAACGGCAGCGGCGCGGTCAGCGAGTTCAGTGAGTACGGGCACGTCGAGCTTGAAATAGGCCGCTTCCCACGAATTGAAATGGACCGGGCGTGGAGCGTCAGGGCGTGGCATGATGACGGTGGCGCGGGCCGTGCTGTGGAAGGCGTCGGCGATGCCGGACCAGCCCGTGCTGCTGGTGACCGCCAGCAAGTCAGGTGTAGTGATCGCGGCACCCGGCGCCAGCACGCACTCACCCGGCATGAACAACACGCCGGCGATCAGCTGGCGCAGGCCCGGCATGTATTGCTCGGCCTGCAGCCGCCAATTGCCGCTCCAGGCCAAGTGCGCGGCAAGTGCCTGCCCCGTCGTCTCGGTGATACCGGTGGCGGCACTCGCAATGCCGGGGAAGACTTCGTGACTGGTTCGGCCGGTGCGCGATTCCAGCGTGAAGCTGCCGGGCTGCCAGTAACGCACTGCGCGCTGAAATTCGGCGCACCAGCGGCCATGCCAGGAGTGCAGTGTTTGGTGCGTATCGGGGATGGGTAGCGCCGGTGCCATCAGCCAATTGATGAACAGGGGCGTGCTGCCTTGATTGTGCAGCGTGCACCGCGCCTTTAGCAAGCCGGCGTCGCTCAATTCAAGCGCTAACGTCAGTCCGATTGCCGCCGCAGCATCAGCCGCTTCAACGGTCAGTCGCGGTCCGATGGCGATGAACGCGCTGACCGAGAACTGCGTGATCCAGCGTGACGTCCGGCCGTCAGCGGTGGAGAAGGCCTCCAAACCCGGCGTGCCGAAATGCGCTTGTCCGGCTTCCGGGAACAACGCATGCACATGTGCCAGGTCGAGCCCGCCATGCGCCCTTGGCAGGGTCAACGCGGCACACAATCCGGCCAGGTCCTCGTCAGCCGGCAGAGTTGGTCCCCAATAGATGATGCCGGGAATGTGCGCCGCCGTACCGGCGACGACGATGGTCACGCCACCGCCGTCGATACGGGCAGCGCTTGAAGCAGTCGCGTCAACCACAACAGTCACCCCTTGGTCGCGCCGAGCGTCAGGCCCGCGATGAAGTGGCGCTGCATCAAGAAGAACATCAGCACGGGCGGCAGCGCGGCGATTATCGCACCAGCCGAGACCAGGTGCCAGGCGGCGACCCATTGGCCATTGAGCGAATAGAGCCCTGCCGTTACCGGCATCGCGTCTTGGCCCTGCACTAGCACCGTCGCCCAGAAATAGTCATTCCAGACGAACGTGAAGATCAGTACGGACAAGGCGGCGATGGCTGGCCGCATCAGTGGCAAAACAATGTACCAGAAGATTTTCCATTCCGAGACACCTTCGACGCGCGCCGATTCGATCAGGGCGAACGGCAGGGCCTTGATGAAGTTGCGCATAAAGAGGGTGCAGAAGCCAGCCTGGAAGGCGGTGTGAAAGAGGACAAGCCCTGTCACCGTGTCGTACAGACCGGTGCGTACCGACAAGTCGCGAACCGGCACCATCAAGATTTGGAACGGCACGAAATTGCCAGCCACGAACAAGAAGAAGATCCACAGATTGGCCTTGAACTTATAGGTGGCGAGCGCGAAGCCCGATAGACACGACAGCGCCACGGCGCCGATCACCGTCGGAATTGTGATCTTGAACGAGTTGAGAATGTACCAGCCGATCGGGCTGTCGCGGAACACCGCCAGATAGTTCTCAAAACCGGCGAAGTAAGTTGGCATGCCAAAGTAATTGCCGGCCGCCAGATCGCTGGCTGGTCTGACCGACGTGACGGCGACGCCAAGCAAAGGGAACAGCCAAATCAGCAAGGCAATCGGCAACAACAGCTGATAACCAATCCGCACCCAAGGCGCAGTCTTCTGGATCGGTGTCGGAAACATCAGGCGTCCCTTTCCTGGCCGAGCAACCGCACGACGAAATAGGTGATGAACACCATCATGATCAGGAACAGTACCACGGCAATCGATGCGCCATAGCCCATGCGGTAGCCATACTCCGACAGCGCCTTTTCATACATGTAGTACGAAAGCACGCGGGTCGAGCCGTAGGGTCCGCCATCAGTCATGATCGAGACCAGATCGAAGGAGCGCAAGGCGCCAATCACAGTGACGACGACGGCGATGAAGGTGGCAGGCGCCAGTTGCGGCAGGATGATGTTCCAGAACATGCCCCAGCCCTTGGCGCCATCGATGCGCGCGGCCTCAACCTGATCGGCACTGATGTTGTTGAGCCCAGTCAGGAACAGGATCATGCAATAAGCGATCTGTGGCCACAGACCCGCAGCGATGATGCCGTAAGTGGCCAATTGATCATTCGCGAGGATCGCAACATTAGATCCCGTCAGCGCCTTGATCACGCCCGAGAGCAAGCCGAAATTCGGCGCATAAAACCAGGTAAAAATCAATCCGACGACAACTTGGCTGATGACAAAGGGAAAGAAGAACAGCGATTTATACAGCCGGATGCCGACAACGGTCTGATTGAGGAACAGCGCCACCGCGAGGCCGGCAGGCACCGCCAGCATGTACATAACCAGCCAGATCAGATTGTTTTTCAGCGATGTGTAGAAATTATCATCAGTCCACAATTCGGCATAGTTGGCCATGCCAATCCATTGGGGCGTGCCAAGTCCGTCCCAATCGTGAAAGCTGATCCAGACCGACTGGAAGATTGGGATAACCACATAGACAGCGAACATCAGCATGCCAGGGGCCAGAAACAGCCACGGCGCCAACTCGCGCTGGTTGCGTTTCCAGAAGCTGGATGTCGGGACGGAAGCCGGCACTGTCGCTGTGGTGGCCATGACGTCCCTTCCAACAATCAACACTTTGCAGCAGGAAATCGGGGCAGGAAACTGAGGTCAGGCACTAAGGGCGCTTCTGCGGGCGCGCACAAATCTGTTACGTCAGCGGGTGCCCTAAGTGCCTGACCCCGCCTATCTTCTGCGGCGCTGCAACAAAACTCTTGTCACAGCGCCACAGCGTTATCCGAGATGCGGGTGCTTACTTGTAGACTTGGCCACGCACCTTCTCGAGGCGCGCCAGAATGGCCTCCTGACGATCCGGGTTGACCATGAACTCCTGGAAGCCTTCCATGCCAGCCTTGGCCATTTCGGCCGGAGCGTCGCGATCGAAGAACTGGGCGAGGCCAGCGGCGTTCGAGAGCATAGCGAAGCCGGCTTGCAGGAACTTGTCGGTCGGCTTGGCGGAACCGCTGTTGACCGGCAGCTGACCGAGCGTGGCGTTCAGCTTGGTCTGGGCGTCAGCCGAGGCGACGTAGGCCAGGAACTTCTTGGCATCTTCCTTGTTCTTGGCGCCCGAAGGGATGTGGAACGTATCGGTCGGTGCGTCTTCAGCCATCGGAATGCCAGCAGTGATTTCCGGGAACTGCATAAAGCCGATCTGGTCTTCCTTCAGTCCGCCAGCCATCATTGGTGCCACGGCGAAGTTGCCCATCAGGTACATGGCGGCCTTGCCCTGCACGAACTGCGGCATCGCATCCTGCCAGTCGAGCGCAGCGTGGTTTTCAATGTAGTAGCCGGGCTTGACGATCTCGGCCCACTTGTCGAACACGGCCTTCACGCGCGGATCGGTCCAGGCGATCTTGCCGGCCGTCAGGTCCATGTGGAATTCATAGCCGTTGACGCGCAGGTTCATGTAGTCAAACCAGCCGCCTGTTGGCCACAAGGCTTTGGTGCCGATGGCGAATGGCGCGATGCCAGCGGCCTTCAGTTTGGCGCTGGCAGCGATGAGCTCGGCCCAGTTCTTTGGCACTTCGACGCCATTGGCCTTGAACACGTCGGGACGATAGTAAATGCCCCACTGATAGTAGGTGTAGGGCACGCCCCACTTCTTGCCATCAATCGTCATCGACGGGGCGGCCGACTTCAGCTGCTCATTGAGTCCGTTCTTGTCCCAGACGTCCGTGACGTCCTCGAACAGGCCAGCTTTGACCTGCGGCGCCATGCGGTTGCCGGCATACCAGGCGGCGACATCTGGCGGATTGGCCTTCAGGAAGTTGTTGATCGCCGACTTGTAGCCCTCGTGATCGGAATTGTTCCACTTCACCGTGATGCCGGGATTGGCGGCCTGGAAACCGGCAATCAGCTCTTCCATCGCCTTCTTGGGCGCCGGATCCGTCTGATCGGAATTCAGGACGATCTCACCAGCCCATGCCGACGTGGCCATGGCCATGGCGGTAACGGCTGCCGCCGCCAGTCCTGCCAACTTTAACTTCATGCTATCCTCCCTGAATTGTTTCTCTGTCCGGCCTGATTCCCGTTTAGCCGGGTACGTTCCAGCGCCGGTCTTCACCGTTCCGGCCGCCGCCAAGTGAGCTGGCTGGCAACGAGAAGGCGCTTGACACAGAGTTCCGTTGGATGGAACTCTGTTTCGAGAATTTACGCTATGGGGCAGAGAGCCGCGAGTCAATGCGAAACCAAGCGCAACACCTGAAGTCGAAGCCACGGTCTGCGCAATCGCGGCCCGTCGCTGATTCCAGCCGGCCCAAATCTATGGAGCCAGCGCCAATCCCGATCCCAGCGTCGAGCCCGGTTTCGCGCGCGTTGAGCCTGCTCGACGTTGTCGCTGAGCATGGCGGGCCGGCGCGCTTTGTTGAAATCCAGAAGGCATCTGGATTGCCCAAGGGTACGCTGCACCGTCTGCTCAAGCAGTTGGAAGCGGAGCGGATGCTGGTGTTCGACACCAATTCGCAACGCTACCGGCTTGGCCTCCGGTTGATCCGGCTGGCGCATGCAGCCTGGGAGGGCGCGACCCTGGTCGACGCCGCGCGGCCCGCACTCGATGATCTGGCCGCTGACCTGGGCACGACGTTACATCTCGCTTGTCTGGAGGACGGCCAGGTGCTGTACCTCGATAAGCGCATGCCGCGTCCGAGCGTGCGCATGTACGCGGCGCCGGGCCGCATTGGTCCGGCCTATTGCACGGGTGTGGGCAAGGCGATGCTGGCACAGCTTGAGGGGGCCGAAAGGCAGCGCGCCATCGCCCGCCAGACCTTTGTCCGGCATACCCGGAAAACCCTGTTGACGCCGGCGGCCCTCGAGCGGGCATTGGTGGAAATTACCAAGCGCGGCTATGCGCTCGATGACGAGGAGCATGAGCCAAATATCATCTGCGTCGCGGCGCCGATCGTGGCGCGTAACGGCGTGCTGCTCGGCGCCCTGTCGGCGACTTCCACAACCCACGTCACCTCTTTGCGCGCGCTTGAGGGCCATGCCGCAACCATACTCGCCGCCGCCGAACGCATTGCCCGCGCCGCCGAAATGCAGCTGCTCAACCATTGAGTTGTGATAGCGGCACCGGACCTGCTGAGCGGAGAAAACGTGCCTGTCCCAAGGTAAGTCCCCATAAGCCGGCCAGCCACGCAAAGCCCTTGCCATTCCCGAGAATGACGCAAGTCCGCCGTCAGTTTCGCACAATCGACCCTTAGCAACAGTGAGAGCGCATCTGAGTCTGATGCGCACCGGCAGATCTGGTGCGCCTGCAGACGAGGACGGCAACGGGGAGTTGCGGGCTGTTGGTAATCCATACGCTCGTTAACAGTTCGTTCACGTCCACACGGTTAACTCGCGGTCAGGGTTTCGAACTCGGTCAATGGATGGTTCCGTGCGTAACAAAATGGCCAACCCAGCCCCGTCATATACTTTCGCCGCTGTTTCGCGGGTCGTGCCCGCATTGTTGGTCGCGCTCGCCCTGACGGGCTGCAGCAGCGATGTCACCCGGTTTGACTTTCCCGCCTTTGGCTTGACGGAACAAAACCCCAAATCGGCGCGCGTCGCTCCGGCGCTGACGCCGATGCAGAGCCAGACGGTCGAAACCTATCCGGAACCAGCCCCGGTTTATCAGCAGGGCTATGCGCCGCCGGCCGCTGGTTATGGCGCGCCAAACGTCATCAAGAAGCGCCCGGTTTATGGCCAGAATCCTTACAGCCAGAATACTGGCAGCGATCCCTATGGGCAGGCAGGCGGCACAACCTATCAGCCTTATTCCGGGCCAGCCTATGCACAACCTGGCGTGAGCGGGCCGGGAGCTGGCACTGCCTGTGGTGCCAATCCGTGCGAAGACGCGCGTGCGCGCGCACGTCAGCCTGTTGGTGTGTTGGGGTATAGCAATGCCGCGACCACCACCAAAATGCGCACCGCCAGTCTCGACAAGTCGTTGCCGCCGTTGCCTCCGGGTGCGCCGCTGCTGAACCAGGACGAGCCGCCGGCGCGGTTGGGCTCCGGTACTGATGAGGAATTCACCGACACGACCGAGGCTCCGGCTATTGACCCGGCGCCGATGCCGGCACCAAGCGCCAGCTATGCGCCGCCAGCAAAGCCCAAGGCACTGGGCAAGGCCGGCACCACCATTCTGGTTGGCGACGGCGACAGCCTGTTCCGCATCGCGCAGGATTACGGTGTTTCAGTCTCGGCGCTGATGAGCGCCAACAAGCTGTCGTCGCCCGCCGTTAAGCCGGGTCAGAAGCTCTTTATCCCTGGCAACCGGGGTGCGCGCGCCATCCGCGAACGCAAGCCGCGTCCGACGACGCTGGCGACATCGCCGGTTGTTGTGCCAGTAGCGGCACCACTTAAGGCATCCGCTCGTAAGCCAGCACCCGTCGCTGACGCCGGGCCAACCTATACGGTGCTTGGCGGCGAGTCGTTCAACGGCGTCGCCCGCAAGCTGAACGTGGCGCCAGGTGCGCTGGCGAGCGCCAATGGCATCACCGATGTCACCCGGATCAAGCAAGGTCAGGTGCTGCGTGTGCCAGCGGCGGCGGGCACGGCAGCGGATGGCGGGCTTGCCGACATGGTGCCACCAGCGGCTGAGCCGATCACAGCTCCGGCGGTGCAGTCCGTCTTGAGTGACGAAGCCCCGATTATGCCAGCCGCCAAGCCTGCCAAGGCGCCCGTCAAGATTGTGTCTAACGGTCCTGTCGCGGCATCAGCCGAGGACGAGATCGCGGCAGATGGCGCGCCTGCCATGAGCCAAGGCAGTGGCAAGTTCCGTTGGCCAGTGCGTGGCCGGGTGATCGGCAAGTTCAACCAGAAGGGCGCGACGCCGAACGAGGGCATTGACCTCGCAGTGCCGTTTGGCACGGAAGTCCACGCCGCTGAAGATGGCACGGTCGCCTATTCCGGTGACGAGTTACCTGGATACGGCAAGATCGTGCTGATCCGCCATGCCGGCAACTGGGTCACTGCCTACGCCCACAACAGTGAGTTGCTGGTCAAGCGCGGCGAAGCGATCCGGCGCGGCCAGGTGATCGCCAAGGCCGGCAAGACCGGCCGCGTCGACCAGCCGCTGGTGCACTTCGAATTGCGCAAAGGCTCACAGCCCGTCGATCCGCTGCCTTACCTCGCAGCCAACTGAGGAACGCTGGGTAAGGCGTCGGCTGGGCTGGGATCTCGAAGCCCAGAATCTCGCCGCAAACTCCGCCCGCGCCCAGTCAACCCGCGCCCAATCAACCTTGCGACGCTGACGGAACTCGGCCAGAGTCGTGGCATGAGCGGCGTCACGCCGTGGTCAACCCAGCCCACAGGGTGCCGATGTCTCAACTGCTGATGCCGCCGACCAATGAGAGCGTGATCCGGCACCGCGACATGATCGTCGCCGACCTGCAAAGGCTGGCGCCGGCGGCGCGTATGATCGCCGATGAGGATGGCCGCCGCACTTTTGAAACCGATGGTCTGAGCGCTTATCGCTGCCTGCCGCTGTTGGCCGTGCTGCCAACTTCGACGGAAGAAGTGCGGCGCATCCTGATGTATTGCAACGAGAACGAGATCAAGGTGATCCCACGCGGTGCCGGCACCTCGCTGGCGGGCGGCGCGCTACCGACGGCCGATGCCATCGTGCTTGGCATTTCGCGCATGACCAAGGTGCTGGAAGTCGACCTCGACAACCGGCTGGCACGCGTCGAAGCCGGCATCACCAATCTCGCCATTTCTGACGCAGTCGGCCCGCACGGCTATTTCTATGCCCCTGATCCGTCGAGCCAACTGGCCTGTTCCATTGCCGGCAATATTGCGATGAATTCCGGTGGCGCGCATTGTCTCAAATATGGCGTCACTACCAACAACCTGCTCGGTGTCACCATGGTCACCATGGCCGGCGAGGTGATCGAACTCGGCGGCCGCCACGTTGATGCCGCCGGCTACGACATGCTCGGCCTGATCACCGGCTCGGAGGGTCAGCTCGGCGTTGTCACCGAGGCGACGGTGCGCATCCTGCGCAAGCCTGAGGGCGCGCGGCCGATGCTGATCGGCTTTGACTCCAGTGAGGCGGCCGGCGATTGCGTCGCCGCGATCATCGGCGCCGGCATCATTCCGGTTGCCATTGAGTACATGGACAAGCCCGCCATCAAGGTCTGCGAGGCGTTCGCCAAGGCCGGCTATCCGCTCGATGTCGAAGCGCTGCTGATCATTGAGGTGGAAGGCTCGCCCTTGGAACTGGACGGCTTGACCGGCTTGATCCGCGAGATTGCCGCGCCGTTCAGTCCGCGTCATGTCCGCGTTAGCCAGAGCGAAAGCGAGAGCGCTGCAATCTGGAAGGGTCGTAAGTCGGCGTTCGGTGCGATCGGTCGCATCGCCGACTATCTCTGCATGGACGGCACTATCCCGCTGAAACGGCTGCCGGAAACCCTGAAAGTGATAGCCGAAACCTGCGAGCGCTATGGCTTTGGCGTCGCCAATATCTTCCATGCTGGCGATGGCAATCTGCATCCTTTGATCCTCTATGACGCCAACAAGCCGGGCGAACTGCAGCGGGTTGAAGAGTGCGGCGCTGAAATCCTGGAGCACTGCGTCGCGGTCGGCGGTTGCCTGACCGGCGAGCATGGTGTCGGCGTCGAGAAGCGCGAGCTGATGCGGCTGCAATACACCGAGGTCGACATGCAGCAGCAGATGCGGCTGAAGACCGTGTTCGATCCGAACTGGCTGCTCAACCCGGCCAAGGTGTTCCCGCTCGGCAGCCGGCGCAGCGTGTGACGGGGCAACGTCAATGGTACAGCAACTCCTCAGGCCGACCGACGAGCGTGGCCTCGCCCAGGTCATCATCGAGGCGGGCGAGACCGGCCGCAGCATCGAGGTGCTCGGCAGCGGCAGCAAGCGTGGCGTCGGCCGGCCGGTGGCGGCTACCGCGCCGATCACCGTGCGCAACTTCCGTGGGCTGACGCTTTATGAACCTGGCGAGATGGTGATCGGCGCGCGGGCCGGGACGCCGCTGGCTGCCATTGAAGCCGAGCTGGCCAAGCACAATCAACAACTTGCGTTTGAGCCGATCGACCCGGGGCCGATGCTCGGCGAGGCGGCTGGCCAAGGCACTCTGGGCGGCGTCGTGGCGACCAATCTATCGGGCGCGCGGCGCATCCAGGCCGGCGCCGCGCGTGATCACGTGCTCGGCTTGCGTGCCGTTAACGGCCGCGGCGAGGCCTTCAAATGGGGCGGCCGCGTCATGAAGAACGTGACGGGCTATGATCTGGCGCGCACGTTGTCCGGCTCTTGGGGCACGCTAGCCGTGTTCACCGAATTGACGTTCAAGGTGGTGCCGAAGGCCGAGGAAACCCGCACGCTGCTGCTGTTTGGCCAGCCTGACGAGATCGCCGTGGAAGTCCTGTGCGCGGCACTGGCGACGCCGTACGAAGTGTCGGGTACGGTGCATTTGCAGGCCAGCCTGGCGGCGCGGCTGAAGGCAACCGGCATGGCCTCGGTCGGCCAAGCGATTACGGCGCTGCGGATCGAGAACTTCTCGCCTTCCGTGGCTTATCGCTCTGAGCTGCTGAAGCAGCAGTTCGCCGCCTATGGCACATTGCATGAACTTGACCATGCAGCGTCGCTGGCGTTCTGGGCGGAGCAGCGCGTACTCGGCTTCCTGCAAGGCAGCAGCGATCCGGTCTGGCGCATTTCCACCGCGCCGAAGATGGGCCCGCGGGTTGTCCAGGCGATCTCCAGCTACATGGAGTGCAAGGTCGCCTATGACTGGTCTGGCGGATTGGTCTGGCTGGAAGTGCCGGCTTCGGCCGACGCTGGCGCCGCTGACATCCGGCGTGTCATTGCTACGCGCGGCGGCCATGCCACCCTGTTCCGGGCGCTGCCCAAGGTGCGCGCTGAGGTTGACGTGTTTCAGCCACTCGAAAGTGGGCCGATGCAGCTGACACGCGGCATCAAGGCGGCGTTCGATCCGAATGGCGTATTGAACCCGGGCCGCATGTATGCTGGGCAATAACACAAGCAGGGCGCTGGGCTGAACCGATGCAAACAAATTTCACGGCTGAGCAGCTGGCTGATCCCCGGATGGCCGAGGCCGAACGCATCCTGCGTTCGTGCGTGCATTGTGGGCTCTGTACCGCCACCTGCCCGACCTATCTGCTGCTCGGCGACGAGCGCGACAGCCCGCGCGGCCGCATCTACCTGATCAAGGACATGTTCGAGGGCGGCAAGCCAGCGTCCGAGGAAGTCACTACGCATATGGACCGCTGCCTGTCGTGCCTGTCGTGCATGACAACGTGCCCGAGCGGCGTCGACTATCTGCACCTCGCCGACCTCGCCCGCGCCCACATCGCCGAAACGCGGCCACGGCCGAAGCTGGACCGGTTTATGCGGCGCGTGCTGGCTGAGACAATTCCGCGGCCGGGCCGCTTCCGCGCCGCTGTGATCGCGGCCCGGCTCGGCCGGTCCTTGAGCGGCCTGGCGCGGCGCGCCGGCTTAAAGCCGTTGGCGGCGATGCTGGAGCTGGCGCCGTCGCATTGGCCAAAGCGCGCCAAGATTAAGTTCCCCGGTCTGGTCAAAGCTGAGCATGGCCGTGGCCGCCGCGTCATCATGATGGAGGGCTGTGCGCAAAAATCGCTGCGGCCGGAGATCAACGACGCTACCGTGCGGTTGCTCAACCTTGGTGGCATTGACGTTGTGGTGCCGCCCGGTGCCGGCTGCTGCGGCGCGCTGGTGCTGCACCTGGGCGAGCATGCTGAGGCCCAAAAGGCAGCCAAGCGCAACATCGCGGCCTGGGAAAGCGCGATAGATGATGCGCCGGTTGATGCGATCCTGATCAACACGTCTGGCTGTGGCACCACCGTCAAGGACTACGGCCATCTGCTTGGACGGGACGGCCGCTTCAGTGAACGCGCGGCGCGCGTCGGCGAGATGACCCGTGACATCTCGGAATATCTTGCGAGCCTCGATCTTGGCGCGCCCAAGCGCTGGTCATCGCTGAAGGTCGCCTATCACTCCGCCTGCTCGCTGCAGCACGGTCAGCGTGTCACGGTCGAACCCGTGGAACTGCTTAAACAGGCGGGCTTCGCCGTGGTCGGTGTGCCCGAGGGCCACATCTGCTGTGGCTCGGCAGGCACCTACAACATGCTGCAGCCGGAACTGTCCGCCCAGTTGCGTGCCCGCAAGGTTGCCAACATCGAGACCATGAAGCCCGACATCGTTGCGACCGGCAATATCGGCTGCATCACGCAGATCCAGTTGGGTACCGACATTCCCGTCGTGCACACGGTGGAACTCCTCGATTGGGCGCATGGCGGCCCAGTGCCGCGCGGCTTGGAAGCCTACGCCGACCGTATGAGTGACGTACCCTTGTTCGGCACCGCCGGCGTCGCGATGGCCAAGCGGTTCATCCCGCTGAAGCCCGGCGAGCTGCCTGAGCGACGGCCGTGAACGCGGCGCCGGCTTCGGGGCTTGATTAACTCACCCCTTTGGCCAATTTGGCGGCGATGCCGGCAACATGTTTGCCCTGGTAGCGAGCGCCGTCGAGTTCGATCGCTGAGGGCATGCGGCTGCCATCGCCATCGGTGATGGTGCTGGCGCCATAGGGACTGTTGCCCATGACTTCCGTGACACCCATCTGTCCAGCGAAAGCGTAAGGCAAGCCGACGACGATCATACCGTGATGCAGCAATGTCGGGATGAAGCCGAGGATTGTTGATTCCTGGCCGCCATGCTGGGTGGCCGAGGAGGTGAATGCCGCGCCGACCTTGCCAACCAGCGCGCCCTTGGCCCAATGGCCGCCCGTCTGATCCATAAAGTTGCGCATCTGCGAGGCCATGGTGCCAAAGCGGGTGCCGCAACCAAAGATGATGGCGTCATAGTCCGCCAGCTCGTCGACCGTGGCAATCGGCGCCTTTTGGTCGAGCTTGAAGTGCGATGCCTTGGCCACCGCTTCCGGCACCAATTCGGGCACGCGCTTGATGTCAACATGCGCGCCACCGGCACGAGCGCCCTCGGCAACCGCCTCCGCCATCACTTCAATATGGCCATAGGCCGAATAGTAGAGCACGAGAACTTTGGTCATGTTCATTCCAGTCATTGTTCGCGGGGTCAGGCGTCGATTGGCGCTTCGGCGAGCAAGTTGTCGAGATCCAGCCGCTCGGTGCTCATCGACAGGTCGCCGTTGGCGTCGCGCGGCCATTCGGCTTCAGGCCGGTCAACGTATAGTTCGACGCCGTTGCCATCGGGGTCGTCCAGGTACAGCGCCTCGCTGACGCCATGATCGCTGGCGCCGGTCAGGCGGATGCCGGCCGCATTCAGCCGGCGTAAGGCATCGGCCAGGTCAGCGCGGGCCGGATACAGAATGGCCGTGTGAAACAGCCCGGTGGTGCCCTTGGGGGGTGGCGATCCGCCCCGGCTCTCCCAGGTGTTCAAGCCAATGTGATGATGATAGCCGCCAGCTGAAATGAACGCCGCCTGCGCGCCAAAGCGCTGCTGAAGCTCGAAGCCGAGCACGCCGCAATAAAAAGCCAGTGCCCGGTCGAGGTCGGCAACCTTCAAGTGCACATGGCCAATGCGCGTGCCCGTCGCGACGGGCCGCGCCGGAATTGCTGTTTTATCAGATTTTTGCACCCACCACTCCTGTTCGCCGCTCGGTTACAGAGCATTTAAATGCAAATGCAGGTAATTTCAAGCCTGCGTCGTGGAATTGCAGACGACCGGCGCCAGACATGGAGGGGCGCGCCCTCTCGCCAGTAGAGTGCCCATTCAGCTTCAAGCGGTTGTACGCTGGTGATGCCTTGGCCTATGCGGCAGCCGCAGGCGCTACAGCGGCGGCCCTTGGCGCCATGATGCAATAGATCTTGCGCACCGGCGTCGCGTTCTTCCAGGCAATTTCGGCGCCTTTGGGCACGAACACGGTGTCGCCAGCTTGGTACGTTTCAGCGGTGCCATCGCCATGCGTCAGCGTTACGACGCCTTCGAGGATATGCATCAGCTCATGGCGCGGGAACGGGATGCTCTTGCGCTCATAGGGTGTCGATGACCAGAGGCCAACACTCCACTGGCCGGTCGGATCAGCGTGCACCGCATGATCCGCCCAGTCCGGCATCCGCTCGCTGACCACCAGTTCTGGATCGGGACCGTCGGATGCACTCAGGGCGGCGTTGGTGTCAAGTTTGAGCACCTTCAGCTCGTCTGGCTGCTCGGCACCCGAAGCGTCATCGAAGATCACAAAGAACTTGCGGACATATCCGGTCTGTTTCCAGATGCAGACGAGGCCCTTGGGGATGACGAAGCTTTCGCCGGCCTTGATGGTGGTTTCGCCGCCCTTGGCGTCGACGATAGTGACCGCGCCTTCCAGAATTATCATGAACTCGTGCACGGAGTAGGGGCCAAGCGTTCCCGTCCAGGCGGTGCAGTCCCAGATGCCGGCGGACAATCCGGCGGCGGTGTCGTCGAGCACCATGCGCCCGCGCTGCACTGGCGTGCCGTTTGCAACGTGCTTGGCATCGATCGCCGGCCAAATCTCTAGAGCGTCGCCACCGGGATCGCTCAGGCGCTCAAAGCGAGGATCGGCCATGATGTGATCTCCTTGCTGGGTGAGGATAGCGTGACATAGAAGGCAGCAGCCAATACCACGGCCGGCGGGTCCTTCAAGCCGTGACGAAAGTGTCACAGTACACGCTGCGAACTTGCCTTCGCATGGGTTTCCGACACGATGCCGCCGTCCTCACTCCGCAATTGCCGAGGTATGGTTGGCGCGTTGACCTGCCGGAATGCCGGGACTAGCCTCTAGTCCTTGGTTCAGGCAGCGCGTTGCAACGCTCCTGATGATTGCGGAACCCTGGCATGGCATTGGAACATCCAGTGAAAGTGGACACGCAGCAGCGCCACATCGCGCTTGAAGCGAGCGCGGCGCGCCTTCGCCCCGTGACTTTGCGACAGGCGTTGAGCCTGATGGCGGTGCTTGGCCTTGCCATGCTGCTACCAGTGGCACCGGCTGCGGCGCAAGGGCTGAACCTGATCCGCGATGCCGAGATTGAAGACCTGCTGAACATCTACTCGCGGCCGATTTTTCGCGCCGCCAACCTTGGCGCTCAACGCATCCGGGTGCGCATCATCAAGGACAAGGCGTTTAACGCTTTTGTGCTCGATGGCCGCAACGTCTTCATGAATTCCGGCGCGCTGCTGATGGCCGATACGCCGAACGAAGTGATCGGCGTCATCGCGCATGAAACCGGCCACATCGTCGGTGGGCACATGGCCGGACTGCGCGCCAAACTGGCGCGTGAAGCGACCGCCAACCTGCTGATGAAAGTGCTCGGCGTCGGCGCCATGGTGGCTGGCGCCGCCGCTGGCAAAGAGAATAGCGGCGACGTCACTGCTGATGCCGGCCGCTCGGCCCTGTTGCTCAGCGATCAGATCACGCAGCGTTCGATTTTGTCCTACCGGCGCGTCCAGGAAGGCGCGGCGGATCAGTCCGGCGTCTCGCTGTTGACGGCGACCAAGCAGTCGGCGTTGGGCATGAAGATCACGTTTCAGCGCTTTGCCGAGCAGGAGCTGTTCTCGGACCGGCTGAAGGACCCCTACGTAGTCAGCCATCCGATGGCGCAGGATCGCATCAACCAATTGAGCGGCATGGCGGAGCAAAGCCCATACTTCAACGCCAAGGACCCGCCCGAACTGCAACTGCGCCACGATCTGATGCGCGCCAAACTGCTTGGCTTCCTGTCGCCGCAGCTGGTCATCAACAAATATCCGAGCAGCGACACCAGCCTGCCGGCGCAATATGCCCGCGCCATCGCACTGTTCTTCACGGGCGGCATCGCCCAGGCAATTCCTAAGGTTGACGCCTTGATCGCGGCGCGTCCAGCCTATGCCTACTTCTGGGAGTTAAAGGGCGACCTGCTGATGCGAAAAGGCGATTTCCGCGGCGCCATCGAGCCGATGCGCAAGGCGGTGGCGCTGAGCAAGGATCAGCCATTGATCCGCGTGCAATTGGCGCAGGCGATGATCAGCGCTCAAGACAACGATCTGCTGCCCGAGGCTATCGCGCTGCTGCGCAAAGGCCTGGTTGAGGAGGATAACTCCGACGGTTACCGGCAGTTGGCGAACGCCTACTACCGCACGGGCGACGAAGGCATGGCTTACCTGTCAAGTGCGCGCGCCACACAATTGGAAGGCAAGTTGACGGAAGCCAAGCGCTTCGCCAAGCGGGCGCAAGGGTTTTTCAAGGAGAACACGCCGAACTGGGTGAAAGCTGACGATATTTTGAATATCAAGGCGCAGGGCGAATGAATTGGGGCCAGTTAGCCCACGTAGCCAATCTTATCATGAGCGATGGTGCGCAAGCGTAGGGTGCGAAAGGCGTCTTCGCTGTATCGCACCAACGGCTTGCTCCACGTTTCGTGGCGGTGCGATACGGCCCGAAGAAGTCCTTTCGCACCAACTATTGCCGCCACGGCTGGTGACGGTGCGATACGGCCCGAAGTCGGCCTTTCGCACCCTACTTGACTGACGATATGTTGACTATCATGGCGCGGATAGAGTGACTAAGTATGTTGTGAAGCAGTCCAAAGTGGCGCACCACGCAATCATGAGAGAATTTATGAACGACACGCAGACAGCTCCGACTTCGACTCAGCCAGCCTTGGCGCCATTGGCGCGCCGGACGCCGTTGCTAACCCGCATCGGCGTTGCTTTAGCGCCAGCCGCGATCGCGCTGGCGCTGGCAATCGCTGGTGGCTTCCTGCAGTTTCCGACAGCGCGGGCCAGCTCCGATGACATTTCTGCCGGTCAGAAGACCGCGATTGAAAAGATCATCCGCGACTATCTGCTGAAGAACCCGGAGGTCCTGCTCGAGGCCAAGGAAGCCTACGACCGCAAGGCCGAGGAACAGCAGATGGCGACGATGAAGAAGTTAGTCGCCGAGAACAGGGAAGCCTTGTTCCGCACCGCCGCCGACCCGACTTTCGGCCCCAAGGACGCCGACGTTACGGTGGTCGAGTTCTTTGACTACAATTGCGGTTATTGCCGGCAGGCGATGGGCGACGTTACCAAGTTGATCGCCACGGATAAGAAAATCAAATTCGTCTTCAAAGAGTTCCCGATCTTCGGCGAGAACTCGGAAGCGGTGTCGAAGCTGGCGCTGGCTGCCCACAAGCAGGGCAAGTACTGGGAAATGCATCAAGGCCTGTATGAGCGCAAAGGCCAGGACAAGGCCGATCCAGCGGTGGCGCTGTTGATTGCTAGGGACCTTGGCCTCGATGTCGCCAAGCTGCAGAAGGACGCGGAATCGCCGGAAGTTCTGGCGGAGCTGACGGCAACACGCAATCTGGCCGAGAAAATGGGCATCCAGGGCACGCCGCACTTCATCATTGGCGACAACATCATCCCCGGCGCGCCGCGCAATCTCTACGAAATGATGAGCGAGCAGATCGCCGGGATCCGCACGAACGGCTGCGCGGTGTGTTGATATGGAGGGCGGGTTACGGCCCAGACGGCCCAACCCGCCCTACTGCTTCGCTGCGCCTCACGGATACAGCCGCGCCGTTGTCCAGGCCGCGTTGGCGGTGCTGCGCCGGAACACCAGCCGGTCATGCAGCCGGAATGGCCGGTCGTGCCAGAACTCGATCTCCAGCGGCGTAACGCGGAAGCCTGACCAGTGCGGCGGGCGCGGCACGTCGGGGCCTGCATGCACGCGCTCCAGCCGGGCGACTTCGGCCTCGAGCGCCACGCGCGATGCCAGTTGCCGCGATTGCGCGCTGGCCCAAGCGCCGATGCGGCTGCCGTGCGGCCGCGTCGCGTAGTAAGCGTCGGCTTCGGCTGTGGTCACCAGCGTTACCTCGCCCCGCACGCGCACTTGCCGCCTGAGGCTTTTCCAATGGAACAGCAGCGCCGCCTTGCGCGCGGCCAGCAGCTCGCGGCCCTTGGCGCTTTCATAATTGGTGTAGAATACGAAGCCGCGCGCTGGATCCGCATCGTCCTCGTCGAGACCCTTCAGCAGCACGACGCGAGCGTTCGGCAGGCCTTCTGCATCAGCAGTCGCCAGCGTCATGGCGTTAGGGTCGTTCAGCTCTGATTTGGTTGCATCGGCGAACCAGACTTCAAACAAGGCAAAGGGATCAGTGGCGCCGCAGAAGTCGGGCGTCGCGTCAATCTCGGGATCACGGCTCATGGCGAATGCACTCGGTTGGACAAGGAAAGAAGCCGGGGTCAGTCACTTAGCGCACTTCGAACAACTATCGCTGCGAATTCATCGGAAACTGGGTTGCGACTGTGTAGGGTTCGAAAGGCCTTCTTCAGGCCGTATCGCACCGGAACGTGCCGTGGGCGCCAGCCCTATGGTGCGATACGGCGAAGACGCCTTTCGTACCCTACGATGTCGCACAACAGCACTCGAAGTGATGCACGTGTTGTGCTGACTGTCCTTACCAGATCTAAGAGCTTGACTCCGGATAAGCTACACCGTCAGCGGCACGGCTTCCTGTCGTGGCGCATGGAAGACGCGGCGATAGCGGGTCAGCTCGGCCGTCGGCCCCATCGCCTTTAGCGGATTGTCACTCAGTTTGACGGTGGCGTGGCCGTTGGCGGCGGTGACCTTGCAGACCAGCGAGATCGGGTCGGTGCCACGGCCTGGCGCCAGGCCACGGAAATCGTTGGTCAGCAGCGTGCCCCAGCCAAAGCCGAGCCGCACCCGGCCATGGAAATGCGCGTGCAATTGTTCGATCTCACCGACATCAAGTCCGTCCGAGAAGATGATCAGCTTGTCCTTGGGCTCTTGACCCCGCGCCCGCCACCAGGCGATCGCCGCCTCGCCCTTCTCGATCGGGTCGCCGCTGTCGATGCGCATGCCGGTCCACTGGTCAATCCAGTCCGGCGCGTGCTTCAGGAACTCCGCCGTGCCAAACGTGTCGGGCAGGATGATGCGTAAGTTTCCATCGTAGTCCTCCTGCCAGTCAGCCAGCACGCGATACGGCGAGGCAGCAAGGTCGCCATCGTTACGGGCAAGCGCGGCATAGACCATCGGCAACTCGTGCGCGTTGGTGCCGACCGCCTCGACTTCGCGCCGCATCGCGATCAGGCAGTTGGAGGTGCCGGAAAAGCCGCCGTCCTGGTCAGCGCCGAGCCCTTCGATCAACGCCTGCACGCACCAGTCCTGCCATAGATAGCCGTGCCGGCGCCGCGTTCCGAAATCGGCGATGCGGGCGCCGGGCAACTGCTTGAGCCGGAGGATTTTGTCCCAGATGCGCGTCATGGCGCGGGCATAGAACACCTGCATCTCGAACCGGCCCATGCCTTTCAGCACCGTGCGCGAGCGCAGTTCCGAAAGGATGGCGAGCGCCGGGATTTCCCACAGCGTCGTTTCCAGCCAACTGCCTTCGAAGGTCAGTTTGAACTGCCCGTTCTTCTGTTCCAACTGGTATTCGGGGAAGCGGAACGCCTCGAGCCATTGCAGAAAGTCAGGCGCGAACATCTGGCGGCGGCCATAAAAGCTGTTGCCGCGCAGGAAGGTGGATTCGCCCCGTGACAGCCGCAAGGTGCGCACATGGTCGAGCTGCTCGCGCAACTCTGCGGCGTCGATGGCTTCCGATAGCTTGATCTCCGTGGTGCGGTTATTGATGCCAAAGGTCACCCGAACACCGGCATGACGGCGGAAAATCGTCTGTGCCATCAGCAGCTTGTAGAAATCCGTATCGAGCAGCGACCGCACGATCGGATCGATCTTCCAGGTGTGGTTCCAGACGCGCGTGGCGATGTCGACCATAGCGGGGCAGTCCTTGGAGGGGCTACTGGGCAAGCGCGAACCGGCACCCGGACACTGCCCCTGCCGCAGGCGACTTGGCAAGCCGCAGGCGACTTGGCAAGCGTCCGGCGCGGGCGTGGTCAAATGCCAGTGACGGGCACTAGCGTTTTCAGGGTGATCCCGTAGGCTACCTGACAATGACGCTGCGACTCAACCCCGGAGACGGATGCCATGGCCGCGACGGTGATTGATCCGTTCTATGCCGACCTGCCACGCTTTTCGCGTTTCGCCGAGGTAACGCAGCGCGAGCGCTACCGCCCGATTCCGGCTGACTGGCTGGTCGGCGTCACCGACGTCGTCAACTCCACCGGGGCGATCGCGGCGGGCCGCTACAAGGCCGTCAACATGGTTGGCGCCAGCGTCATCTCGGCGGTGTTGAATGGCGTCAAGGGGGCGGAGTTTCCGTTCGTGTTTGGTGGCGATGGCGCGGCACTGGCCGTGCCGCCGTCGGCCGCTAAGGCAGTCGCTGAGGCGATGGCAGCGGTTGCTGTCTGGGCCAAGGAAGAGATTGATCTGGATTTGCGCGCGGCGATTGTACCGGTCACCGCAGTCCGCGCCGCAGGACACGACATCGCCATTGCCCGCTTCGCCGCCAGCCCGCATTTTGCCCATGCCATGTTCGAGGGCGGCGGCATCGACTGGGCCGAGCGCGAGATGAAAGCCGGCCGCTACCTTGTCGCGCCGGCCGCGCCCGGCACCCGGCCTGACCTGGAGGGCCTGTCATGCCGCTGGGAGCCGATGAAGGCCAAGCGCGGCGTCATCTTGTCCTTGCTGGCGAGCCCCAAGCTCGGCGCGTCGCGGCATGAGTTCAGTACGCTGGTCGGCGATCTCTTAACGATCGTCGGCAGCGAGGGCAGGGGTGCGACGCCCGTACCACCGGATGGCCCGGCATTTGGCTGGCCATCCAAAGGCATCGCGTTGGAGGCAAAAACAGGAGCCGGCGGCGGCACCGAAGCACAGCGCCGACGGTCGCTGATGTTCTACACCTTCATTGCCTGGGTCTGCATTAAGACAAACTACAAGATCAAGGGCTGGGACCCGGTGCACTACCGGCAAGTGGCTGGTGCCAACACCGATTTCCGCAAGTATTCCGATGGACTGAAATTGACAGTTGACTGTGATCTGCCGCGCATCGCTGCCATCGAAGCCCGCCTCGAGCAGGCGCGCGCCGCCGGCATCGCCTATTACGGCCTGCACCGCCAGGACGAGGCGATCATGACCTGCATCGTGCCATCGATCTTGACCGACGATCACATGCACTTCGTTGATGGCGCCGCCGGTGGC
>JANNSA010000639.1:0-1677 GCA_031402115.1 Hyphomicrobiaceae bacterium
AACATGCCGAACGGCGTGACGATCCTGGCGAAAGACATCGCTGCCGAACTTGTGCAGCGCGGTGATTGCGCGGCGCTGCCCTACAAGCTCACTTGGAATTTGCCTCCAGTGAGCTTTTTCGTGGCGCGCCACATGGCGCAACATCCGACGGTGCGGTCGCTGGCAACGGCAATCCGATTGGCCGCGATCGCACCTCCCGTGCGGGTTCGCGGAGCGCCGAAGAATTTCGGAGGATGCGCCTTGATGTCGAGCTGATGACGATGGACGCTCGAAGCACTCGCTCTGTTCGCCGCCGACAGCACCGTGCGCCTTCCGGCGCGGGAAGGCGCGGCACATTCCGGCACTATCAGGCGCTGGGTGGCAACTGAAGAGGCAAGTTGTCTCTCACCTTCTGCGCAGCCTCCGAAGACGGCAATCCGTCGATCGCGCCCGGGCTGATTTTCGATGCAGGTCAGCTCCTTGCGCCTAGGCTCCCTGCGGTCCTAGATTGGTGGGTCCAGGTGACCGCTATCCGGTCAAGACCGGAACTTGAGGACGCGATCCTTTCCGACCGCCGGCCATCGGCTGCCGGTGGCGACGGGCAGCTTTCTGGCACGTCAGTTCGCGTTGCTCGCGCCGGAGGCGACCGGAAAGTTGTTTCCGGAAGGTGGCCACAAGGAGGTAGCCACCCAAAGGTGAGCGCCGGGCGCATTGACGCCGCGCCCGTCGCGCCCAACCATGGCGACATGCCGCACCCCAACGACGCAATCGGACAGGCTCCTGCAGCGGATGGGTCGCCGCACGTCTTGCGGCTGTGGCCGCTGGCCCTGATTGCCGGGGCCCTGCCGCTCGTGGCCGCACTCACGGCGTGGGCGCTGTCGACGGCCCAGGGGCTCATCCCGGAGTGCAACCCGTTCATCGACGGCTGCGTCTCGGTGAGCCGCGCGGCGCGCCACGAACTTCCGAACCAGCTCTTCCGCGCCTTGATGTTGCCCGCGGCGGCGCTGCAGGGGATGTGCTGGCTACTCGCGGCCCGTTGGCTGGCAGGTCTGCTGCCGCCCTACCGGTTGCTGCGCTGGCTGGCGCCGATGGGGCTGGCGGCCTCGGTGGCGCTGGTGCTGTACGGAGCGTTCCTGGGCACGGAGGGCGCCACCTACCGCTGGCTACGGCAGTACGGGACGGTGGTCTACTTCGGCGGCACTTGCATCTGCATGCTGATTGCGGGGGGTGCCGTGCAGCGAGCAGTGCGGGCCGGTAAGCTCGCGCTGGCGCGCTGGGTCGAGCACGCGCTGGTGGTGCTGGCGGCAACGCTCGTGACGCTCGGCGTGGTCAACGCGCTGGTGGCGGTGCTGGTCGGCGGCGAGATCAAGGGCCGTCTGGAAAACGTCACCGAGTGGTGGGGCGCGCTCATTTTCGTGATCGGCTTCTTCGCGCTTGCCCTGATCTGGCGGCGAGTGGACCTTAGGGTTCGGCTGTGCAGCGGTGGAGTGGCCGCAGCGCCCCAACCGCGCCGGCATGGCGAGAGTGGTGCCAGCGAGTGACGCCCTGCGTCGGCAAGCGCCGGCGCCCCGCCTCGCCTGGCACGCCGTGCCGGCCGTCTTGACTGGCATCAGGGGGGCGAGCAGGGGCTGCTGCAGATCATGTGCGCTTTCCCCAAGCCACGATCTACACACTGGACGGCTGCCGCGTCGCTGGTGT
>JANNSA010000640.1:0-1877 GCA_031402115.1 Hyphomicrobiaceae bacterium
AAGTAACGGGCACCGGGGCGGATTGTCAGATACCGCGACGGCACGGTCTCTAGATTGTGATTGAAGACGTCGGGCCGCGCTGCCACCACAACTTCCAACGCGCCCGGCTTGCGCAGGAAATCCGGCGTCAGGATTTCAACAGTGGTGGCCGGCGCCGCTGCGCGAATGGCGCGGATCACGGCAGCGAAGTGTGCTGCGCCGCCGTCACTCAGATCGTCACGATCAACCGAAGTAATGACGACATGCTTCAAGCCGAGCTTGGCCACGGCGTCGCCGACGCGGCCCGGCTCGCCGCTGTCGAGCGCTTCAGGCATACCGGTGCGGACGTTGCAAAAGGCGCAGGCGCGCGTGCAGGTATCGCCCATGATCATCATGGTGGCGTGCTTCTCGGTCCAACACTGACCGATGTTGGGACAGGCCGCTTCCTCGCAGACGGTGGTCAGGCCATGCTCACGGACAATCGCCCGGGTTTCGCTATAACCAGCCGAGCCCGGCGCCTTGACGCGCAGCCAATCCGGCTTGCGCAGCACCGGCGTATCCGGCCGCGCCTGCTTTTCCGGGTGCCGCGGCCGGCTGTCGCTGCCGCGTGTATCGACGATGGTGACCATAGGTGTTGCTCGCTTGCGGCAATGATGCCGTCGCACTCAAGATACGCGGACTTGGCACGCGGTCAATCAGCAGCGCCTTGTCCGGTGTGTCTCACATGACAGGCCGGCCGCGCATGCCGTCATGCAGGCTGCGCAACAGACCGCCAAGGCCCGTGATACCGGCCAGCACCAGCAGCCACGGGCCAGCATAAGGCAAGATACCAAGCAGCACCAATACCACTAACCCGCCCAGCAATTGCAGCGTCCGCTGGCCGGTCGAGCGCGGCTCACCGAGCCGGTTGAACAGCCATTCCCCGACGCCAAAGCCGCTACTGGCAAAGCCCAGCAGCAGCAGCAGGGGCAAGGCCATCAACGCCAACGCCGCAACAGGTAAGCCGAACACAGTCAGCGCCAACAACGCCGCCACCACCGGCAGGATCACCAGTGTCGCCAGGCCCCACAAGCCGCTCGACCCGGGGCTGTCAATCAACTCATCGACAATGCGCTCGACGCCGCCGCGCCCGAGCCACAACAGGAACAGTCCGGCGATCAGTGCCGACACTGCGAGCATGGCCGGCGCCAGGATGCCAAGTGGCAGACCGCGCAGATAGGCGCGCATGCTCTCGGAATCACGCAGGCTGTGCCGTGTGACCTTGCCAGCGATCTTGGCGCCCGGCGCGATTTCCGGCTCGCCGATCGTGTAGATGTCGAGGGCACCTTCAATGCGGGCAGTGTCGGCGATCCGCACCTTGAGGCCCTCGATGCGCACATTGCCCTTGGCAGCACCGCCAAATGTGACTTCGTCGCCCTCGATCGAGACGCGCTCGCTGGCCTGGCCCTGGAAATCAACGGCCGCACCATACAGCTTGACCTGGCCGCCGACGCTGACCTCGGGCGCAATCTCGATGCGGCTGGCGACGGCGCTAATATCGCCCTTAACTGACGCCCGGACGAAAACGCGCGAGCCGAGCAATGTCAGACTGGAGCCAACCTTGGCGCCGATCTTGAGTTCGGCACCGGCCGCCATGACGCCACCGACGCCCGGACCATCGACCGCGACATCGGCGCCGGCCAGCCACAGATCGCCGTCAACGGGAGCGGTGATGCTGACGCGCGCGCCGCCAGCGATGACGGTGCCGGTTTGCGGTTCGCTGATCTCGATCTTGGCGCCGAAGCGACGGAGGCCCTTGCTACCTTCGGCGGCCGCAGGCACGCTGGAGGCAGCCAGCGCTCCGGCAAGAAGCGTGACGGCGAGCAGCGCGTTGGCTGTTAAATTGGCGTCGGCGCGCG
>JANNSA010000641.1:0-1511 GCA_031402115.1 Hyphomicrobiaceae bacterium
CACATAACTGTTGCCTGCTAGAGACCGCTATTAATGGCCTTGGAAGGCACGGCCAAGCAATTCCCAGCATGATATGATCCGTGGGCCGCGTGTGTGATTCTCACAACCAAACTTGAGAGCAGCGACCGGCAGGGGAAGACAAATAGGGGACGGCAACGACATGAAAATCAAACCACTCTTGGCCGAATTCATTGGCACCTTCATGCTGATGGCTTCGATACTGGGCTCGGCATTCTATTCGTTTGGCGGGCAGCCGGCCGTCAGCGGTGCTGCGGGTATTCTCGGTGTCGCGTTCTGCATTGGCCTGACGGTGATGGCTCTGGCGCGCTCCATCGGTCATATTTCTGGCGGTCACTACAATCCAGCGGTGACGGTCGGCCTGGTTGCTGGCGGCCGCTTTGCAGCCAGTGACGCCATTCCGTACATTATCGCGCAATGCCTGGGTGCGGCGTCCGCTGTTGGCACGTTCTCGCTCATTGGCTCGGGATTGGGCGGCACCTATGCCGCAAACGGCTATGGCGACCTGTCGATGCTGAAATCGACGATGCCTCAGGTGTTCGTTATGGAAGCCGTCATGACAGCGTTCTTCCTGATCGTGATCATGGGCTCTACCCGCAAGAACTCGAGCCCAGGTTTCGCGCCGCTTGCAATTGGTATGACACTGACCGCCATTCACATCATGTCGATCCCTATCTCCAACACATCGGTCAATCCAGCGCGCAGCTTCGGCCCCGCCATCTATGCTGGCGGCGAACCCTTGGCGCAGCTTTGGGTTTTCTGGGCTGCTCCGATCCTCGGGGCCGTAGCCGGAGCCCTGCTGTACCGGTTCATGGACGACGAGTCGTAAGATCGAGACCGCTGGCAAAAAAGTCACCAAGACTGCGGCTGGAAGGGTCCTTCCGGCCGCTTTTTCATGCTTTTCAGGCAGATGCAGCGTTACCGCACAGGTGCTAAAACGCCGCAAAGACCTGCCTTTTCCTTGAAAATTACAGGCAAACGTGTCAGCAAGCGCTCAAGCTTGGGCGCAGGGAATTGATTTTATTTAATTCCTTTTACGACAGCAGATTCAGATTTGGCCCTTTTCAGGCTTGCCAATCTCCCTGCGTTCCGACACCCGCGACATCATCCGCGCTGCCAAACCGCAGCGGCAGGATACGCTTGATCGCGGCCTTTTGAGACGCGAATGGAGACACGCTTTTTGGAACATACGACTGGCCAGACCGCTGGCAACGCATCTGCCGAAGCACCGGCACAAGACATCAAGTTTTCCGACCTCGGATTGAGTGCAAAAGTTCAGGCTGCCATCGATGCCGCCGGCTACACGATCCCGACCCCCATTCAAGCAGCTGCCAGCCCCGTCGCACTGACGGGCCAGGATGTGCTTGGCATTGCTCAGACGGGAACTGGCAAAACGGCATCGTTCGTGCTGCCCATGATATGCCGCCTGGAAACCGGTCGCGCGCGCGCGCGCATGCCGCGCTCGCTGATTTTGGCGCCAACCCGCGAACTCG
>JANNSA010000642.1:0-1573 GCA_031402115.1 Hyphomicrobiaceae bacterium
CGGCCTCCTGCTGGTGGACCCAGGTCTGCAGCCGCTCGCTCAAGCCCCGCATCCACTTGCCGGTGTCCACCGAAAGGTCGCCGATCAACTCGAACACCGGCAGCGGGGCCAGCGTGAAGGTGCTCTCCAGGTCCTGGGTCAAGGTGCGGCAGGCCAGCTTCGGGCGTCCGTCGACCAGCATCGCGCAGCTGCCGCAAATTCCGGCGCGGCAGACGAAGTCGAACTGCAACGAAGGGTCCAGCCGCTCGCGGATTTCGCTCAGCGCGATGAAAAGCGTCATGCCCGGCGCGTCGTCCACCGTGTAGGTCTGCCAATGCGGAGCCACTTCGGGTTCGAGCGGATTGAAGCGCAGCACGCGGATGTTCAGCGCGCGCGCCAGCGGCGGCTCGGGCGGCGCCGTGCCGCCGCCGGACTGCACGGATGCCGAGGCGGGAACGATCGGGATGATGGTCTTCACAGTGGCTCGTCGATGCGTTCGTTGCGCCCGCGCAGGCGCTCGGGAAGGAGTTCTTCGTACGGCATCAGCGTCTGCTGCACCTCGAAACGCGGGGCGTCTTGCAAGCGCTCGCGCAGCGTCGCCACCTCGGCGGCGCGCGCCGCCGGGTCGGGGTGGTCGTCGTAGTCCTTGGCGCCATAGCCGCGCCAACCCGGCGGCAGTTCCATCGTCTTCACCTCCAGCGCCTCGTAGCTGAGCGTCGGCAGCGTGTCGCCGTCCTGATGCCAGCTGGCCAGCGTGCGCTTGAGCCAGTGCGCGTCGTCCCGGCGCGGATAGTCCTCGCGGAAGTGTGCGCCTCGGCTCTCGGTGCGCTGCGCCGCGCCATGGGCGACACAAAGCGCCAGCTTGAGCATCTTCTGCGTGCGGTAGGCGGTGACCAGCTCGGGGTTGGCGCCCGCGGCCTTGTGGCGCAGGCCGATGCGGCGGCTGCGTTCCAGCAGCAGCTGCAGTTCGTCCACGGCCGACTTCAGATCCTCGCCGGTGCGGAAGATGCCGACCTTGGCGGTCATGATCTGCTGCATCGCCACGCGCAGCGCCGAGGCGTCCTCGGTGCCGTTGCCCTTGACCAGCCAGTCGAGCTTGGCCTGCTCGGCGGCGATACACTCGCGCACCAGGGCAGTGGAGATGCGCACCTCGCTGGCCGACGAGTCGCAGAAGTCGGCCACGAAGTCGCCGACGATCATGCCCGCCACCACGGTCTCGGCCACCGAGTTGCCGCCCAGGCGATTGAAGCCGTGCAGGTCCCAGCAGGCCGCCTCGCCGGCGGCAAAAAGGCCCCGCAGCGTCGGGCTGTGCCCGGTGTGGTCGGTGCGCACGCCGCCCATCGTGTAGTGCTGGGCCGGGCGTACCGCGATCATCTGCTCGACCGGGTCGATGCCGAGGAAGGACTCGCAGATCTCCTTGACCTCGCGCAGGTTCTTCTCGATGTGCGCGCGGCCAAGCTGCGTGATGTCCAGCCACAGGTGGTCGCCGAAGCGGGTTGGCACACCCTTGCCCTTGCGGATGTGCGTCTCCATGCGGCGCGAGACGACGTCGCGCGAGGCCAGTTCCTTCTTCTCGGGCTCGTAGTCGGGCATG
>JANNSA010000643.1:0-6377 GCA_031402115.1 Hyphomicrobiaceae bacterium
CATGCGCGCTCCCGTGCGCCCGCCTGGAGTGCGCTTTCGGCAGCGCGGGCAACGAAGCGGCCGTTTGTGACGACCTATCACGGCGCCTATGCCGAAAAGGGGCCGTTGAAAAGGGGATACAATAGCGTGATGGCGCGCGGCGATGTGGTGATCGCCAATTCCAACTACACCGGCAATCAGATCCGCAAGCATTACGGCATCACCGACCAGCGCGTGACGGTGATACCGCGCGGCGTTGATCTGCGCCGCTTCTCACCGGAACTGGTCAACAGTCAGCGGGTTGCTGATCTTGTGCGTTCCTGGGGCCTTGAACCTGACCGGCCGATCATCCTGCAGGCCGCCCGCCTGTCATCGCGCAAAGGCCAGCGTGTTGTCGTCGAAGCCGCCAGCCTGCTGAAGAATACCAACACTTTGGGCAATGCGGTATTTGTGCTGGCCGGCGATGTGCAGGGGCGCGACGAGTTTACCTCCGAGCTACGCGCCATGATCAACGCGATGGGTCTGGAAAACGATGTCCGGCTGGTTGGTCATTGCGCCGATATGGCGGCTGCAAGCATGGCGGCGCGGGTCGCGGTGCTGGCCTCCATCGAACCGGAGGGCTTTGGCCGCACCTCTGTCGAGGCGATGGCGATGGGTTGTCCGGTGATCGCGACCCGCATCGGTGCAACGCCGGAAACGCTGCTGACCGGCCCAGATCTGGCGCCGGAAAGCCGCAGCGGCTGGCTGGTGGAGCCTGGCGATCCACTCGATCTCGCTGCCGCCATCAAGAGTGCCTTGAGTTTGGACCCGGCGGTGCGGCAGGCCATGGGCGAGACCGCCCGCCGCCACGTCATCACCAACTATTCGGCCCTGCGCATGCAGCTATCGACGCTGGCGGTCTATGACGGCTTGTTGGGAACGCGACTTGCATCAGCTTATCAAGCTGTCCGTGACGCAGCGGAACCGGTGCTTTTCGACAAGGCCAAAAACTGAACTTGCCATGGGACTTGAACAGGAACTTGACTCGTAACGGCGGAATCCGGTGTATTCTCGCTGGTGTACTATCGGTCGGAAACTATTAGAGGAGATTGACACATCCCACGTCGTCCTGCACGAGCGGCGCCCGAGCGCGAAAGCGACGGGCCCAAGATCAATGGCGCGATCCGCGCCCGGCAAATTCAGTTGATCGATGAAACCGGCAAGAACGTGGGCGTTGTCGCCCGCGATGACGCCCAGGCGCAGGCTGACGCCGCCGGCCTTGATCTCGTCGAGATCGTCCCCAATGCCGAGCCACCTGTCTGCAAGATCCTCGACTACGGCAAGTTCAAGTATGAGGCGCAGAAGAAGGCGGCCGAGGCGCGCAAGCATCAAAAGACCGTCGAGGTCAAAGAGATCAAGATGCGCCCGAACATCGACGATCACGATTACGAAGTGAAGTTGCGCAACATGCGGCGGTTCTTCGAGGAGGGTGACAAGGTCAAAGTGACCCTACGCTTCCGCGGCCGCGAGATGGCGCATCAGGACCTGGGCTTCGATCTGCTCAAGCGCGTCCGCACTGAACTTGACGGCATCGCCAAGGTCGAGTCGGAGCCGCGCTTCGAGGGTCGCCAGGTCGTGATGATGTTTGCGCCCAAAGCCTGACGCGCGAGGTTTGTGTCGGGTGCGATCCGCCAAGCGTGCTGTATCGCACCCCTTGCTCTCGTCATTTGGCAGTTTCGATCAGCCGTGAGCCGCTTGCATTACTGATTGGTGTCGCTGCCTGACGAGCCGTCAGCGGTAGCCTCGCCGCTCGCTGCTGCATCATTAGAACCGGCGTCTGCCGGTGAACCGGCTGGCGCGTCGGCCGGTGCACTGTCAAGCAAAGCCCAAGGATCGTTGCCTACGTCATACCCGTCCGAGCCTTTTTCAGGCTTGGGCGGTCGCGACTTGGCATCGGGCAGCACCTCATCAACGACGATGTCATCGGCATCACTGGAACTAGCGACGCTGTCATCTGTCTGTTCCGGCAGTGGCTCGTCACTGGCTGGCATGTCGTCGGCCGATGCGAGGACGGTTGGCTTTACTGCCGCCACCGGTTTGACGACTGGCTTGGCGCTCATTTGCGCCAGTGCCGGCTGCGCGCCATTGCCAACAATGATGTCCGTGCCATAGGCGCCCAGCGTAAACGCCATGACGCCAAGCACAGCCACGGCAGTGCCGGCGACGGCCTTGTGCATGGGCTGTTCCCGATGTCCGGCCTGTCCCAGTTCGTTCGTCGCGGCGGTGCTCCGAAGCCCGATACGGCGCATGGCAATTCCTCACACACTGACGATACCGGACGTCACGCTAGCCGGAAGAAATTGCTCAGAGGTTACCGGAGCCGCTACAAATCGCGACGAAAGAGCCGCACCCCGATTACATCGGGCTTAACCGTCGCCGCCGATTGCAACTAAGGTTACTGTGCAAGGGCTTGAACCCGTTAACGAGCACTGCTGGAGCATCGTTCATGACTTACGCCAACCTGAAGGCCCGGCTCGAACGCGGCGAAGTTGCGATCCTCGACGGCGGCACCGGCACGGAATTGGAGCGGCGCGGCGTGGCGATGGACCCGGCAGCCTGGTGCGGTCCGGCGACGCTCGGCAATGACGCCGTGCTGACGGCGATCCATGCGGACTATATCGCGGCTGGCGCCGAGATCGTCACCGCCAACACCTATGCTGCCTCGCGGCTGATGTTGAACGGCGCTGGCCTGGGCGACCGCGTCAAAGAGATCGCGACGCGCGCTGTCGAAGCGGCACTGGTGGCGCGCCAGCGCAGTGGGCGCACGGATGTCGTGGTGGCGGGTTCGCTGTCGCATATGGTACCGGTGGCCGCTGGCACCGATGTTGTCGACCCCAGTATGGTGCCGCCGGATGCCGAGATCAGCGATGCCTTCCATGAATTGGCCGGCGTGTTGAAGGCAGCCGGCGTCGAATTGATCCTGCTGGAGATGATGTATGCCCACGGCCGCGTACCCCTGGTGCTTGAGGCGGCGCGCGCAACCGGGCTGCCGGTCTGGTTCGGCGCCAGTGCCCGGCGCGGCAATGACGGCGGCGTTGCCAGCTTCGACCGCATCGAGGAACGCCCGCTCAGCGACATTCTGGCGTTTATCCCACCGCACGGCATCGATGCCGCCGGCATCATGCATACAGGCGCCGAATTGGTTGAGGAGGCGCTCGGCGAGGTCCGGCAGCACTTCAAGGGACCCCTCACAGCCTATCCGGACTCCGGTTACTTCGAGATGCCCGGCTGGCGCTTCGTCGACATCATCGCCCCCGATCGCTACCAGCAATTCGCCGAGCGCTGGATCGGCGCCGGCGCGCAAGTCATTGGCGGCTGCTGCGGCCTCGGCCCCGAACACGTCAAGGCGGCAGCAAGAGCGCGCGCTGCAGCACTGAAGTAAGGGCGACACCTCAGGCGCGACCCAACAACTCATAGCGGGTAAGGGGCTTGCGATCCGGCATCAAAACACTGCAAGATTGTACCATCCAAACGCATCGGCGTGCAGAGGCCTCCCACCATGACCATCGTTGATCCGCTCGAGCAGAAATCCCGACGGTCCGGTGGCCGTGCCGCTCGTAAGGAATTGCGCGCCGCGCCGTTGGCCGATGACATCAAACCGGTGCGGGCGGGCATGAACAGTGGCCGCTTGGCAGTGCTGACACCGGCCGACATCCAGCGCGTCCACGGCGCCGTGCTCGACATCCTCGAGACTGTGGGTTTTGGCCAGGCGATCCCGACTTGTGTAGAGGCCTGCACCCGTGTTGGCGCCAGTTACGACGGTAAGCGGCTGCGTTTCCCGCGCGAACTGGTAATGAACACCGTCGCCATGGCAGCGCGCAATTTCACGCTGTATGGACGCGACCCCAAGCACGATCTCCACCCGCAGGCCAAGCGCGTGCACTACGGTACGGCCGGCGCTGCCGTGCACGTGGTCGACATCGAGAAGCGGCACTACCGCGAATCGACGCTGAAGGACCTGTACGATGCAGCCCGCATCGTCGACACGCTGGAACACATCCACTTCTTCCAGCGCTGCATGGTGCCGCGCGACGTCGAAGATCCGCGCGATATGGACATCAACACGCTGTATGCCTGCCTTGTCGGCACCAGTAAGCATGTCGGCACATCGATGGTGTTGCCCGAGCATGTCACCGAGGCGTTTGAAATCCTGCACGCCGTGGCGGGCGGCGAGGCGGAATGGCGGGCGCGGCCGTTCGTGTCACAATCGAATTGCTTTGTCGTGCCGCCGATGAAGTTTGCCGAGGACGCCTGTCTCTGCCTCGAAGTAGCAGTCGAGGGCGGCATGCCGATCCTGTTGCTGTCAGCTGGCCAGGCCGGCGCCACCGCCCCCGCCGCGATCGCCGGCGCCGTCGTACAGGCGACCGCCGAATGCCTCGCCGGCCTAATCTACGTCAACGCCTTGTCGCCTGGCTATCCGTGCATCTTTGGCACCTGGCCGTTCGTGTCGGATTTGCGCTCCGGCGCCATGTCAGGCGGCTCCGGCGAGCAGGCGCTGCTGACGGCGGCCTGCGCCCAGATGGCACATTTTTATGACCTGCCCGGTGGTTCGGCCGCCGGCATGGCCGACGCCAAAATGCCTGACATCCAAGCCGGCTATGAAAAAGGCATCACCACGGTCATGGCCGGCCTGTCGGGATTGAACCTTGTGTACGAGTCCGCCGGCATGCATGCCTCCCTGCTCGGCTTCAGCCACGAGAGCCTGATCATCGATAACGACATGCTCGGCATGGCCTTGCGCTGCGTGCGCGGCATTGAGGTCAACGATGAGACTCTGTCGGTGGCGTCGATTACCGACGTCTGCCTGAACGGTCCGGGCCACTATCTCGGCCACTCACAGACGCTGGCCCTGATGCAGCGCGAATACATCTACCCCGTGATCGGCGACCGCACGTCCCCCAAGGAATGGGCGGAAGTCGGCAAGCCTGACATTGTCGAAACGGCGATCCGGAAGAAGAAAGAGATCCTGGGCAGCCATTTCCCGTCGCACGTGCCCGATGCCGTGGATGAGGCGATCCGCGCGCGCCACCGGATTATGCTGCCGAAGGAGGCGATGCGGGCGGCACGGGCGCGGGAATAGCTGCACAGTCCGCAGTGGAGCCCTCACGTTTCCTCGCCGAAGCCGCTCTCCACCAGGGCTTTGAGGGCGGCGACGGCGGCGGCGGCTTCGCGGCCGGTGGCCTCGATCAGGATTGAGGAGCCGGGGCCGGCGGCCAGGATCATCAGGCCCATGATGGAGGTGCCGCCGACCGACTGGTCGTCGCGACTGACAGTGATCTCGGCGTCGAAGCCCTCGGCACAACGCACGAACTTGGCCGAGGCACGCGCGTGCAGGCCCTTGCGATTGCAGATCGTCACGTCTGTGCGAACGGCGCCAGCGGCGGGTGTTGGAGCAGCGTCCATGCCGTTATGACTGCCCCGACAGCACCTGACTGGCGACATGGATGTATTTGCGGCCGGCATCCTTGGCTTGGTCGATCGCCTTGGCAAGTGGCAGCTCGCCGCGGATCGACGCGAGCTTCACCAGCATCGGCAGATTGACACCACAAATCACCTCGACCTGCTGATCCTCCATCACCGAAATCGCCAGATTGGAGGGGGTGCCACCGAACATGTCGGTCAGGATCGCAACACCGCTGCCGGTGTTGACGGCCTTGACCGCCGCGACGATGTCGTCGCGCCGCCGCTCCATGTCATCCTCTGGACCAATCGGGATGGTCTCCAGCTGCGTTTGCGGACCAACCACATGTTCAAGCGCGGCGCGGAACTCCGTCGCCAACCCGCCATGCGTGACAATGACAAGACCGATCATCGGATCACTCTCTCAGCGTCTCTCGCGGGTGACTTTAGCGGCATCGGGGTCATCAGGATATGGTCTCAACCGAGCCGCTGGATCCGGGGGCTCTGTTTTGGCCGTAACGGCACGCCGTACCAACAATCGAGCGCACTCTTTAGGCGCGCCCGAATTCGCTTAGCAAGTGAAATGCGCACACTCCATTAGCCGTTACCGCGAGCCAGCGGCAATCGTGCACATGCCGGTGTTCGCTCGAACTCAGTCTCACCGCAGTTGCAATTTGAGCGCAGCGCGACCAATCGTTCGCGTTTGGATGGAATCTCGTTCTCCCGGCCTTGGTTCGGCAGCATCGCTCGATCAACTAGGTGATCGCCGCGCTCCCCCGATGGATGGGCGTTGCAGCGTGTTCTTTGCATCGGAAAGCACTAGGGCCTGTCGTCAGTTGAATTGAGTCTCAACAGCAACTGTGAGATGGAAAACGCACGGGGCCGGCTTCGACGTCGTCGGTTTGCGGATTCCCAAATCACTTTTCCTCTGACTCATGGGTTGTCGGCGAGGAGGCCGA
>JANNSA010000644.1:0-1618 GCA_031402115.1 Hyphomicrobiaceae bacterium
GCTTACGGCCGAAAGCATCGTGAAGGTGTAGACCACCCGCCCGCCATATTGGTCGGCCCAGATGCCAAGCATCAGCCGGATCAGCGAACCTGTCAGGATCGGCGTGCCCACCAGCAGACCGAACTGGGTATCGTTGAGGCCCAGATCCTTTTTGATCTGAATGCCGATGATCGCGAAAATCGTCCAAACGGCGAAGCAGACCGTAAATGCTAATGTCGACAGCCATAGCGCCCGTTGCTGGTCGCCTACATTGATGTCTGAACGGCTCGTCATGACGCCCCCCACTCTAGATGGCTTGTGGGAGAACAATTCGGTAGGGTCGGCCGTTGAGACTTGATCGAGGTCAAGCCGCACCGCGCGTCGATGCGTTTCAAATGTAAACTGACGTTTAGTCTCGCGTGGAGTCGGTCAAGATCAAGGTGTCATTCGTTGATGCGCCGCTTGTCGCATGACAATAATCAAGATCGAGAGTTGGTCTCGAGCCGCTTGCTTGATCAGGAGACACTTTATGCGGCGCGAAGATTGCGACGAGGTTCGTCGGCTGTCGCTGCTGGTTGGCGTGGCTGAGCCCCATTTGGAGACCTTGCTGAGCAATTCATACCTACAGCGGTTTCCTGCGGGTGTGGAACTCGTCCGCGAAAATGAACCCGCCGACTTCTTGCACGTGATTGTTGATGGACGCGTCGACGTTTTCGCGACCTATCGCGACCGCGAGACGACGGTCGCGGTACTTGGACCTGGCCATTCCTTCATCGTCGCAGCCGTCGTGTTGGATCGCATCTATCTCAAGTCGGCCCGGACACTGACACCTTCGCGGATCCTGATGCTGCCGGCTGAAGCGGTACGCAATGTGTTCGGGGTGGACGCGAAGTTTGCCCGTGCCATTGCCGAGGAATTGGCCTTGGCCTATCGGGCTGTTGTCAAGGAAGTCAAGAATCAGAAGCTGAGATCGGGGCTCGAGCGCCTCGCCAATTGGCTTCTGGCTCATGACGTGGAGAACGGCTCGCGGGGTGCGTTCGACCTGCCCTACGACAAGAAGATCCTTGCCTCTCGCCTTGGCATGGCGCCCGAAGTGTTATCCCGCTCATTTGCAGCGTTGGCGGACTATGATGTTCAAGTGACGGGCCGGAATGTGACTTTGCGTGATCGGGCGGCACTGACGAAGCTCGCCAAACCGAGCCCGACCATCGACGATCCGACGACGTGACCCCCGCACAGCGGTCTATCGGACATGCAGATCCAAAGTAGACGAACTCACCACCGCGGCCGCAACGAACGAATTGGATAATTCGCGACGCCACCGGTACAAGTAGAAGCGCGGTCATCACCCAGAACCGGCCGTTCGCTGCCGTGAATTGCGCAGCTCTAATTTCGGAGCAGTCCCCACCCCAATCCTGGCGGCGGCCACACTCGAAAAGCACACGCCGTCTGATCATTCGTGTTCCGGTGGGGCAGGTAATGGCCCTGACCGACGAGTGCCGCCCATCTGCCGATGCTCGAAGTTGAGGGGTAAGCTGACAGTCGTCGGTTTAACAGTTCCTGGCTTAGCCAAAACCTGTCCGCGCTCAACATCTTCTTTTTTAGTACCACGAAGTAGACATCCTGCGTTATCGCCAGC
>JANNSA010000645.1:0-1538 GCA_031402115.1 Hyphomicrobiaceae bacterium
GCATGAGCGGGGCATCGGGGCGGCGTGACGAGCTACGCGTGCAGAAACTAGCGGCGCCGCACGAGCTGGAGCAGATGCTGGCGAGAGATGAGATGTCGATCCTTGTAATGGTCGCAGGCCGGGCGCCGGTAGTCCTGCAACGGGTGCTCTACTACGCCGATGCGCCGTTTGAAGGCTTGTTCGACAAGGCGCCGCGGTGATTCAAGTTGCTAGCTTGATGTTGGCTGTTTGATCAAACGCCGTGGCTGCAGGAATGGGGTGTCTCACAACCGAGGACATCCCATGTCGCATCTCTTGCTGCTGGTAATCGGAACTGCTGCGCTCCTGTTCATCGGCGTTTCAGCGGCGATGAATGCATTGTTTCTGTCGTCGCTAGGGCGCACGGCCTTGGAGGTGGGACTGCTGGCTAGCGTCAGCATCGCCGCCGACATGACTAAGGCCGCGCTCCCCGTCGTGCTTGCGCGAGCTATCGCATTGCGAGCCTGGGGCGAGGCTGGAGCGGCTGCGCTTATGCTGGTCTGCGTTACCGCATTGTCTCTCGTCTCAGGCACCGGTTTTGCAGCGCTAACGCGGGAGGCAGCTTCTGACGCGCGCATTGCAAACGCCGAGCGGGTTGTTGCGCGGCGGACCGAACTGCAGCGCATTGAAGCGCGCCTTGCCGCCATCGAAACCGTGCGGGGCGTGGATGGTCTGAATCTTGAACTCTCAGCCGCCATGAGCGACCGAAAGTGGCAGACGACGAATGGCTGCGCATTGCCGGGATCGGCTGCGCTACGCGCCTACTGCGCCGACGTTCTGAAGCTAAAACTGTCCCACGCGCAAGCCCTCGAACGCGTTCGGCTGGACGACGAACGCCGAATGGCACGCGCCGCGCTCGATAGGTTGCTGGCTAGCGGTATGGGCAGCGACGCCGATCCGCAAGCGTCAGCAATTGCTGCGCTTCTGGGGACGGATCGGGCATGGCCGCGTGTCGTTATCGCGTCATCGGTGACGGTTATACTTGAGCTTGGATCAGTCCTCCTGGTGCTGCTGTTGGCCGGTTCGGCATTGCGCGGCACCCGTCATAGCGAAGCTGCCGCACGCGCGCCGTTTGTTGCCGCCGAAGTGCCGCCGCAACCCGACCGCAGCTTTTGGCTGCGCCAGCATGGTGCTGCTTTGACTGCACGCATGGAGCCAAAGACGGGTTTTGACGGAAAGTTTGCAGGCCGATGAAGCAAGCGGATGACGAGAAAACGGAGCGTGAGCGACAGGAGCGCGAACGGGCGCGGCTGTCGTTCATGGAACGTCTCTACGGCAGTGCCTACCGCACCACCTCGACCGGTTTTGTTGACGGTCGCAGTCTGCGCCGGGGTGCTGGTCAGGGCAGGTAGGGCCGTCCCCGCGCTGCCCGCGTCGGTAACGGTGAAGCTGACGGTGCGCTGGAGGATGCCCGGGTCCTGGCTGTTGTTGCTGAACTTCACGTTGGCCAGCGCGGTCTGCCAGTTGGCAATCGTCGTGACGCCGGTCATGGCGAGGCTGCAGGTGGGGAAGCCTGTGTA
>JANNSA010000646.1:0-3964 GCA_031402115.1 Hyphomicrobiaceae bacterium
TTGCCGCCGCCGCCCGCGCCGGCCCCTTGCGCCGGGCCGGTTTGTGGTCTGGCTGGCGCGGGAGCCTTAATTGGCTCGCGCGCAGCCCCATGTGACGGCAGCGCGGTGGGCGCTGGCGCCCCCCGGACAGCCGGTGGCAGCTGGGTACCGCTACGTTTCCCGAACATGGACTATCCCGCTTTCCGCATATTGAAACGCTTCAGCAACGGCGACAGCATCGACGTCTTCTCGATCTTGGGCTCCTGCCGGTTGGCAAGGGCGTAGGCGAGCGACCTGAAACTGTCCGCAGCCTTGGACTTCGCCGCCAGTTCCTCGACCATCTGGCCATTGTTGGCCGCCAGGCCGAAAGTCTCGCCGTCGAAGTCGATTGAGACACGGGGAAGCAAGTCCAATGCCTCTCCGAATTCCTTGGCTGAAATTTCCGGCCGCTTCGGCATGTTGACGAAGTTCAACACCAGATGCGGCTTGCGGTCGTTCTTGCGGTTCTGCTTGAGCAGATCGACCAGGTTCTTTGCGTTGCGCAGGTTGGCGAGGTCTGGCGCGCAGGTAAGCACCACGTCGTCGGCCTGCAGCAGCACCTGTTTGGCCCAGGGTGTCCAGATATGGGGCACATCGAGCGCCACATACGGCACATTCTGGCGCACCACATCGAGCACCCACTCGAACGCCTGCGGATCGATCTCGTAGTTGCGATCGAGCACGCCCGGCGCCGCGAACAGGCTGAGGTGGTCGGTACACTTGGCCAGCAGACGGTCGAGCAGCACTTCGTCGAGACGCTCCGGCGAGGCCAGCGCGTCGGCGATGCCCTGCACCGGGTCCTGATTGAAGTCCAAGCCGGCGGTGCCGAACGGCAGATCTAGGTCGGTGATGACCATTTGCGTCTGCAACAGCCGCGACAGCACCCAGGCGGTGTTGTGGCAGACCGTTGACGAGCCGACGCCGCCCTTGGCGCCGACGAACGCGATGACATGGCCGACCGGATCGCTCTCCGGATCGTTGTACAAGTTGGAAATGCTCTCCATCAGGTACAACGGCGTGATCGGCGCCACCAGGTATTCGCTGACGCCACGGCGCAGCAATTCCCGGTACAGCAGCACGTCGTTATTGTGTCCGATCACCAGCACGCGCGTGCCCTGGTCGCAGAACTCGGCCAACCGGTCGAGCGCCGCCAGCAGGCTGTTCCGGTCGAGCATGGACTCGATCATGATCAGGTTCGGCGAGGGGCTTTCCTGATAGTGGGCGATCGCGGCGTAGAGGCCGCCCATGTGCACGCTGACATGGGCCTTGGCCAGGCGCCGGTCCTCGGACGCGGTCTGCACGACCTGGGCGGTCTGCGGTTGCTCGCAGAAAGCCTGGATCGAGATGCGCGGGATCGGCCGCGCCCGCTCGTGGTTAACTTCAGGCCCCTGCGCTTGCGCGAAGGCGTCCTGGTCCAGGCCGTTCTCGTCAGCAAACGGATCGCCCGTCGTGACCAGTTCCTGGGATGTGAATGCGTTGCTCATCAGTTTTTCGCCACGTCGCTGACTTGACCTGCTTTTTCGTCTTGCGTCTTTTCAGCACCAGTACCGACACCGCCACGGAACTTGCGCCAGACTTCGTCATGGCGGCTGCCATCACGCTCATCGCCATAGTTGCGCGGCGTCAGCAGGTCGCGCGGGTTGGCGATCATCGCGGCGAAGTTGTGCTGACGGGCGCAGCCGAAGTTTCCATAGTTCTCGTTCTTCTTGTTCTCGGCCAGGTTCGTCGCGAAGCGTCCGCAGTCGGGCCCCGTCGCCACGTAGCGTAGGAAAGAAATCTTTACAGTTCGTTGACCTCCGCCGCCGTGCAGCACGCGCACCGCTGCCTTGGGCACATCAACGCTCGCCATGTACTCGCGAATTTCAGCGACCGCATGGGCGCCGGCGCCGGAGGTACCGATCATGATCTGACCGGTTCCTTCGTTGCGCCAAAGGCCAACCATGTTGTGCACCTGGCCACGCTGGGACTGGTTGAGGCCGTGGCCGGCCACCACATGCAACTCGATCTCGGTCGTGTCCTTACCGACGGTGATCGGATGCCGTTCCTCGATCGACTTCTGCGGCGCCTGGAAGCCGACCATGCGGCCGTCAGCCTTGCCGCGGCAACCGGCCAGCCCGAGCACCAGGCAGCCACCGACGATCAGAAGGGCAGTCTTGTGGCCGACGCGACGCGCGACCGGGAGTTTAGATACGCTGGTCATGGGAAGTCTCCGTGTCGCTAGAGCTATTCAACGATGAAACCATATTTTCCGTGGTAGCTGCCCTCAGGAAGCCGGTTCTCGCGGCCATAGACCTGATTGAGCTGGCCGAGCAGGGTCGCCTGAACATCCGTCGCCGCATCGAGGCCAGTGGTCGGCAGCGCCAGATCGGAAGTCGCGACGGCGTTGACGATGTACGGCGTGACGATGATGACGAGCTCGGTCTCTTTCTTCTGGAAGTCACGGCTGCGGAACAGCGAGCCGAGGATCGGCAAGCTCTTCAGGCCGGGTACACCGTCGATGTTGCTGCGCGTGTCGTCGGAGATCAGACCACCGACCACCAGCGAGCCGCCGCTCGGCAATTCGACTGTGGTCGACGTGCGCCGGACTTTCAGGCCGGGGATCGAGATCGAGCTGAAGCGGATGGAGCCGTCGTTGGATAGTTCCGACACTTCGGTGGCCAGCTTCAGGCTGATATTGCCTTCCGACATGACCAGCGGCGTGAACGACAGGCCGACACCGAACGGCTTGAACTGGATAGAGATCTTGTTGTTGTCCTGGCCGACCGGCACCGGGAATTCGCCACCCGCCAGGAAGCTGGCGGTTTCACCGGAAATGGCTGTCAGGTTCGGCTCGGCCAGCGTCTTCAGGAAACCGGCGCGCTCGAAGGCGTTGATCTGGCCGGCCAGGCAGTTGACCGGAGCAGTCAGCGCGGAAATCGTTGCGCCAACGATGTTGCCGCAATTGCCATGGTTGTTGGTCGGGCCAATGATGCCAGTCAAGATCGAGTCGTTGCCGGTGGCATTGCTGGTCGGGAAGCCGTTTGACGTATTGAAACCGGCTGCCGAGTCACCGAGCCCGGCACCATTCCAGTTGATGCCGAAGCGCTTGATTTGCTCGCGGTTGACCTCGGCCACCGTAACCTTCAGCATCACCTGTTCCTTGGCCTCGACCTGCAGCAGGTTGATGACCTTGATCGGTGACGTGTTGTTCGGGTCGGCCGGGCGTTGCATGAAGCGCGCGGCGATTTCCGAGGCCTTGGCGCTGTCGGCCGGGCTCATCACCGAGCCCGACAGCACGATGGTGTCGTTCAGAACTTCGGCGCGGACGCGGGCGCCCGGGATCAGCCGCTCGATCAAGCGGTTGAACTCGTTCATGTCTTCTTCGACACGAACTTCGATCTGCGCGATCTGATCACCGTTCTCGTCGAACAGGAACACGTTAGCTTCGCCGGTTGCCTTCTTGGCCACCAGGAACACGCGGTTGGAGGTCTGCACAACAGCGTCGAGCATTTCCGGATTGGACACGACGACATCACGGAGGTTGCGCGGCACCTCGATCATCATCGTCTTGTTGGCGCCGATCAGGATGTTCTTGCGCACCGGCAGCGGCTCGTCATAGCCGATCTTAAGCGATCCAGTGTGGAACGCATCCTGATCGACTTTCTCAGCCGCGACGGCCGTTGACGACGGCAGCATTGGCAGGGTGGCGACGGGAAGCGCGGCGGCAACCAAGGCCGCGAGCGCCCATGCGGAGGATTTGAAGGGTGTCATCGGAATACCTTGTCTCGAAGGGATTTGGGTCTCGAAGGGAGTGGGCTCAGTTGCCGACGGTAATGCGGGACCAGGTGCCGTATTTGAGAACCTTCACAGCGGTCTGCTCTTCCTTCTTGAGCGGCTCGTCGTCGGCCGGCATCTGGCCGGTCTGCTCAACGAGGGGGCGCAGCATCAGGGAGATCGTGCTGTCATT
>JANNSA010000647.1:0-5437 GCA_031402115.1 Hyphomicrobiaceae bacterium
TTGGCCAACATCGCTTCCATCTCGACGCGCACGGTTCCTTTTCGTGAGCATGGTTGCTGCGGTGCTGTTTCACTCACCAGCGTGCCGGCATCAGGGCCGAAATTGTAGACGTTGCCAGGAAACACGATCCGTGCCCCACTGATGCGGGCTGCCGCGATGCTGTTGGCCAGCATCGGAATCGCCAGCTCGCGCCACCGGCGGTAACCAGGTGGGTTGACCGCGTGCACGATCAAGTCAACGCCGTTCGCCGCCGCGGCAACATCGGCTGGATTGAGCGCATCGCCGATATGCCAACGGACAATTCCAAGCGGCAGCGTCAGCGCCGTTGCCTTGCGCCCAAGCGCGGCGATCCGCCAGCCAAGGCGAGCAAGGCAATTTGCGACAGCGCCGCCGAACGCGCCAGTGATGCCGATCACGAGGGCGGTGCGTTCGCTGGTGGTTGGTTCGCTCATGGCTCGGTCCCACATGATGGTGCTCATGGGGAAACACATGGCTATTCCTGCACGAAACGGGAATTGCTGAACTTCGCACGATCACTATACACTTTCGTATGGCATCTGACATTCCTTGGGATTTGTATCGCTCGCTGCTCGCAGTCGCGCGGCATGGCAGCCTTTCGGCAGCAGCGCGCGCACTGAAGATGACCCAGCCGACGCTGGGCCGCCACATCGCCGAACTGGAAACGGCGTTGGACACGGTGCTGTTCACGCGCTCATCGAGCGGTTTAATGCCGACTGCAGCGGCACTGGCAATGGTCGATCATGCGCAAACAATGGCGGCCAGCGCCGCCGCGCTCGAACGAGCGGCCGCGGGCGCCGCCGATGGCACGCATGGCACCGTGCGCCTCGCCGCCAGCGAGATCATGGGTGTCGAAGTACTGCCCGCAATGCTCAGCACCTTACGAGCCAAACAGCCCGGGTTGGCCCTTGAACTGGTCGTCAGCAATCGTTTGCAGGACCTGCTCCGGCGCGATGCCGACATCGCGGTTCGTATGCGCCGTCCAACGCAAATCGGCCTGTTGGCGCGTCAGATCGGGGTGGTACGGATCGGCCTCTATGCGCATCGCGACTATGTCGCCCGGCGCGGCCTGCCGGCGTCAACGGAAGACTTTAAGCAGCACGCCGTCATCGGTTTCGACCGGGATGATGTCTCGGCCCGTTCGCTAGGCGGCGGTGGCGTCGCGATCGATCGGACGCTGTTCGACTTCCGTACCGACAGCGACGTCGCTCAGTTTGCCGCGCTCAGGGCCGGCCTTGGCATCGGTGCCTGCCAGTCCGGTCTCGCCCTGCGTCATCCGGCGCTGGTGCCGATCTTGCCTGAAATTGTCCGGTTCCACCTTGAAGTCTGGCTTGTGATGCATGAGGACCAGCAAGCCAACCCGTCGGTGCGTACGGTGTTTGATCATCTTGCCGGGACGCTGGCGGACTGGACGAGGCCAGTAGTTGGCTAGCCAGACTCATTGTTGCGGCAAAGGCGCGCCATCCACCGGCGGATTTTTTGCAGCCGCCAGCAGCTCTTTGGCTTGAGGGTTATCCGGAACCAACGCCAACGAATGCTCGGCGCTGGCGCGAGCGTCAGCAGGGCGGCCAAGCCTGAGGGCCGTGAGGCCAAGCGCGAACCAGGCAGTCGACTTGCGTTTATCGGTCTCAGCTGCCTTCAGCGCGCCCTGAAACGCAACTTCGGCGTTCGCAAAATCACCCGTGCGGAAGGCAGTGCGGCCGGTTTCCATCTCGGCGATGTAGCCGCCATCAGCGAGTGCCGGGGGCGGGCCAAATGCGCACAGGGCGGAAACGATACCGACTATGGAAAACCGTCGCAAGTAGCTGATCATTTCAATACACCACCACGCTCCTGATGCTCTCGCCTTTGTGCATCAGGTCGAACGCCGTGTTGATCTCCGACAGCGGCATCTTGTGGGTGATCAGCGGGTCAATTTGGATTTTACCGTCCATGTACCAGTCGACGATCTTCGGCACCTGCGTGCGGCTCTTGGCGCCGCCGAAGGCCGTGCCGCGCCAGACGCGGCCGGTGACCAGCTGGAACGGCCGCGTCGCGATCTCCTGCCCGGCGCCGGCGACGCCGATGATGATGCTCTCGCCCCAGCCCTTGTGGCAGGCTTCCAAAGCTTGGCGCATGACCTTGACATTGCCAATGCATTCAAAGGTGTAGTCAGCGCCGCCTTTGGTCAGGTCAACGAGATAGGGCACCAGGTCGCCCGCGACTTCGGAAGGGTTGACGAAATGCGTCATGCCGAAGCGCTCGCCCCAGGCTTTGCGGGCCGGGTTCATATCGACGCCGACGATCATGTCAGCGCCGACCAGACGCAGTCCCTGGATCACATTCAAGCCAATGCCACCGAGCCCGAACACGATGGCGCGCGAGCCTGGTTCCACCTTGGCCGTGTTGATGACGGCGCCAATGCCGGTCGTGACGCCGCAGCCGATGTAGCAGATCGACTCGAACGGCGCGTCCTCGCGCACCTTAGCCAGGGCGATCTCCGGCAACACCGTGAACTGCGCGAAAGTTGAGGTGCCCATATAGTGGTGCACCTTGTCCTTGCCGATGGAGAAGCGGCTGGTGCCGTCCGGCATCAGGCCCTTGCCTTGCGTCGTCCGGATCGATTGGCACAGATTGGTCTTGGGGTTGAGGCAATACTCGCACTCGCGGCATTCCGGCGTGTAGAGCGGAATGACGTGATCGCCCTTCTTGACCGAGCGCACGCCAGCGCCAACCTCCACGACAATGCCAGCGCCTTCATGCCCTAGGATCGCCGGGAACAGCCCCTCCGGGTCGTCCCCTGAGCGCGTGAACTCGTCCGTATGGCAGATGCCCGTTGCCTTCAGCTCGACCAGCACCTCGCCCGCCTTGGGACCTTCCAGGTTGACGGTCATGACTTCCAGCGGCTTGCCTGCGGCGATGGCGACGGCGGCTTTGACTTGCATGATGGCGGTCCTATGGCGGAGCTTTCGCTGAGTGCCGTGGCAGTATAGACTGACGCTTCAGTAATGTCAGTCGCGCTGCATTTTTCAGTTCTTCATTCGGCTTGGGAGGACGATCTGATGGGTCTCGGGCATCCCGGACAGTTGGCATTCGCCGCGCTGATGTTCCTGGCTAATCCTGCGTCGACAACCGCCACACGCGCAGACGAGGTGGTGACTGATCCGCTTCTTCAAAAGCGCATCCTGAAACTGCGAAAAACCCTGCCAACAGCACCGGAGGCGGCGGCTATGGATGAAGCGCAGCAGCTGGAGCAGCTCAGGTTGCAGAGTGCACTGGATCGGCAGAGCAAGACTTTTCAGGCTCTGAGCAATATCATGAAAAAGAAGAGTGATAGTGAAGCGGCCATCATCGGCAACCTGAAGTAAAACTATTAGTATTCTACAAGTAGGAACACAGTCTTCGCCGCATCCGCTGGACGGATTTGAACGCGATTATCGGAACTTGCACAATCATTGCCTAAGCACAGTTGTCGCCTACGCTAGTCCAGCCACAGCATTTGAGAGGAACCTGCCGTCATGAAGATCATCGTCGTCGGTGCCGAGGGCACGGTCGGGCGCGCCGTCATGGCGGCACTCGGCAAGCGGCATGAGGTTGTCACGGTTGGCCGCTCGACGGGCGACGTGCGTTGCGACGTGACGAGCCGGGCCGCGATCGAGGCGCTGTACAAGCAGGTTGGCCGTGTGGACGCCGTGGTCGCCACCGCTGGTCATACGCCCTTTGCGCCAGTCACCGCTTTAACCGAAACGCAGTTTCTGTCGGGCCTGACGGACAAGTTGATGGGCCAGGTCAATCTGGTCTCAGCCGGAATCGAATTCCTCAATGATGGAGGCTCGTTCACGCTGACATCGGGCATCCTGGCACGCGATCCGGTGCGCATGGGCGCCTGTGCCACAATGGTCAATGGCGCCGTTGAAGGCTTCGTGCGCGGTGCGGCAATCGAGATGCCGCGCGGCATCCGCATCAACGTCGTGAGCCCCGGCCTGCTGGAGGAATCCGCTGTCAAATACGATGGCTATTTCCCGGGCCACATTCCCGTGTCGTCTGCCCGCGTCGGGCAGCGTTACCTCAAGAGCATCGAAGGCGCGATGACGGGGCAGGTGATTGAAGTGTTCTGAGTCCCCCCGGTATTCAAACGCCGTAGAATGCTAGGAACCGGCGCATCCGGCTGACGGCGGCATCGGGGTCGGCCAGCAGTCCCGCCTGATCCGCCAGCTTGAAGATGCCGCAGAAGTCGGTCAACGGACGCATCGCCTGTTGGCCACCGATCATCACTGGATGTGGCTGGTGGCCATTGAGATAGGCCATGAAGACAATGCCAGTTTTGTAGAAGCGGGTCGGGTCGCGGAAGATCAGGCGCGACAATGGCACGGTTGGCGCCAACAACTGGTCGTAAGTCGCGCGGTCGCCCGTGTTGAGCGCGTGTAGCGCCGCCGCAGCCACGGGTGCAATGGCGTCGAAAATGCCGAGCAGCGCGTGCGAGTGGCCATGCTCATCGCCTGCAATCAGCTCCGGATAGTTGAAGTCATCACCCGTATACATCTTCACGCCTGCGGGCAGCTGGCGGCGCATGATGACTTCTTTGCTGGCATCCAGTAGCGAGATCTTGATGCCGTCGACCTTGTTCTGGCTGTCGCTGATCACCTGCAAGGCAATTGGCAGCGCTTCCTCAAACACCCGCACGCCCCAATAGCCATCAAGCGCCGGATCGAACATGGCGCCGAGCCAATGCAGCACAACGGGTTGCTCGGCTTCGGCCAGGACACTGCGGTAGACTTTCACAAAGTCGTCCGGCTGCCTGGCAACGCGCGCCAAGGCCCGGCTCGCCATCAGGATGACGCGGCCGCCGAGCTTCTGTACGGCATGCAATTGCTGGTGATAGGCGCGGATCACGTCGTCCAGGCTGCGGGCCTCGGCCGGCTCAAGATGATCCGTGCCGACGCCCGAGAACACCAGTGCTTCGGGCATTTCAGCCTTGGTCCGCCGGATCAGCTCCAGCGCCATCGGCCAGTCGAGGCCCATGCCGCGCTGCGCCGTGTCCATCGCCTCGGCGATACCAAAGCCCAGGCCCGTCAGGTAGTGGCGATAGGCCATGGTGCGCGCCCAGTCGATCGCGGGCGCGCCACTTGGATCATTGCCCGAGAACGGATCAGCAACGACATGCGCCGCCGAGAACGCGATGCGGCTGAAGCGTGGGCCGGCGGGTGGCGTCACGGATGTGCCGGTAAGGACATAGGGTGAGCCGGAACCGTCAACGGCCGGCAGGTCTAAGGAGCGCGACATCGGAAGTGGCTCCACAAAGGGATGAATTCGGGCAACCCGCCTCATGCGCGATAACGTGAGTGGCGTAAAGGTCAACATGGTCACGCCACGTCGCGACTGCCTCGCGCAGGCGATGCGGGGCGCCGCTGCGGCAAGCCACGGCTGGCGCGCTCGGGCA
>JANNSA010000648.1:0-20964 GCA_031402115.1 Hyphomicrobiaceae bacterium
GCGTCGCTGTGGCGGTAGGCCAACGCAATCCCGGTGCGTTGGCCAAGATGCTGATGGATGCACCACCACCTCAGAAGCTTTCCACATGCGTTAGAACCATGCTCGCCGCGCGAAGCCCGCATGCGTATTGCGATCACCTTCTTACCAGCCCCGGGTAACTGAATGTCACTAACCTTAGTGGTCCTGATGGTATTCACATGGTGGGTCGTCTGGCGCACGCATGGACCTTTCTCGCTTGTTGCGGTCGCTACCCTAACGCTCACGATCTACAGCATCCCTGCGATGCTCCAACTGGCATTCCCGTTCGAACTTCAGGAGGGGAACAATCAGGTTTCGCTCGCAGCAACCACGCCAATAGCAACACTCGCTACGATAGTCGCATGGGTTGCTGTGCTGATTGTATTTGCGTGGCCCGGCCGCCGCCGCCAAGTACCCAGTACTATGGTGGCCAGGAACGCCGGGATAGGCGGCCAAGATTGGTTTACCCCGGCCACACTTGTTTTGTGCCTCGCAGGCTATGGTATTTTGTCAGTCACAGAGGGGCCATTATTCTTTCTCAATGAGCGCAATGTCCAGTCTGACAATACGATTTCTCTGCTCTGGCGCTGGGTCAATGCGATTGGTCTGATTTCTGCTGTTCTGCACCGTCGCTGGGCTATGGCAATGGTCTTTGTTGCGGCGGTCTTGATGTATTTCGTTGCGGGTGACAGAACTGTAGTTGTAATCGTCGCCTTTGCCCTAGCCGTAGCAACGTTGCGAGGCAAACCATTCTTTGGAACTATAATACGACCTTCGGTGTTGCTGACCATGGTTGCGTTTGGGTGTGTTGCTTTCTTTGGCAAACCTATCTACCTCGCTGCCAAAGCTGGATCTTTGGCACCTCTCCAGCAGGCACTCACCGCGGAATGGGTCTACAATACCCTATCCACGTTCGAGCCGTTCTTGACATTTAATATTCTGCACCTCGTGGTTCTATACGATTTCGAAATGTCACTATTTGCACTTCTGCAGGGCGTTGCCGGTCAACTTCTCATTATACCTTCTATATTCGGTGTGGATAGCAATAGATTTAACGTGGAGTTCAGTTCCATCTTTGCCTCCGCTCTCACTTACGGCATAGCCGGTAATTTCTGGGCGCAGGCGTGGAGCGTTGGCGGCCCGTTTGCGGTTGGAATATTCGGAGTCATCTATGCTGGTGCGGTGCGATGCTGTGAAAGCCGAGCGATGCGATCTGTAGGAGCGCTTAAAGTAGGCCTTATTCTTGTTGGATCGCTTGTAGCCGTCTATGCGCACCGCAATTCACTGGACAATCTTTTGTCGTTTGTCCGGCAGATTGTGATCGTGATTGCGGCGGCTGCGTTGATTGCTACGCTGCTGCGGGTAATGTTCGGGCGGCGACCTGCTGGCAGGATTGATTGGAGAGTTCCTCGCAAGTCGGTTTCGCGTGGCCCGCTTTCAAATCCCGGACGCGCACGCCCATGACCAAGCCACCGGAGCTGGCCCCCGTCATCCCACGCCTTGCCATCTGCATCCCGACCTACAACCGGCGGGACCGGGTGCTTGCTCTGGCAAAGTCGCTGCTCGGGTTGCCGGGCGCGTTCGAGCTGTGCATCCATGTCGACGGCTCGGTCGACGGCACCCATGAGATGTTGCAGGCCCTGAGCGGCCCCCGCATGCGGGTCAGCCAGTCGCCGAACCAGGGCCGCGCCGGCGCCCTGCTGGCCGCCTGTGACCTTGCAACGGCGCCGTACATCATGGTGTTCGACGACGACGACACGCTGTACCCGGAAGGGTTGGCGCGGGTGCTGGAGGATTGCGCCGTGCCGCCGCCGCCGGGCGTGGTCGGGTTCGTCTACCACCTGGAGGATCAGAACGGCCGGCGCATCGGCACTGCGTTCCCGGTGGCGCGAGCCAACTTTCTGGCCTTGCGGGCGGACCATGGCGTGCGCGGCGACAAAAAGGAGGTCGTGCTGGCGTCGGCCCTGCGGCGGGTGGCGTTCGACGGCCGTGGTCACTTCCGCCGCACGCCCACGTCGCTGATCTGGTCACGCCTGGCGCTCGATGCCGAAGTCCTGACGCGCAATATCGTCATCGGGCAGAAGGTCTACCTTGAACAGGGGATGACTGCCAACGCCGGCCGGCTGAAGACGCGCAACGCCTATCCGATGCTGCTGCTGTACCGCGCGCATGCTGCGGGCTTCTTGCGCAGGCGTTACCAGTCGCCCCGGTTCTTCGGGCGCGCGCTCGCGGGCATGGCCCGCTATGGCGCGCTGTCAGTGCTCGCCGCCGCCCGCACGCGCCGAGGGACTTGAGGCATGGCCACTGTCCTGCGCCTGCTGGAAGTCTTCGGCTTGCGCGCGGTGCCGGGGCTGCTGAACCTCACGGCGCTGCTGCTGGTGGCGCGCTGGCTGCCGGCGGGTGAGTATGCCGTCTACAGCACAGTCGTGGCTACCTCGGGGTTCGTCGCTAGCCTGATCTTTGGCCCACTCACGTTCGGCGTGGTTTCGCAGCATGCTACCCTAGCGGCCAAGGGGCTGGCTCAGGCCTACGAGCGATCCGTGGCCGGCGCGACGCTTGCCCTCGCTGCTGCCGTTGGGTTGCTCGGGGCGGGCGTCGCTCATCTCGCCGGCGTCAGCGTGGCATGGGTGCTGCCGGCCGTCGCTTTCGGGGTTTACACCGCCGTCCAGGAGATACCACACGCCCGGCTGCGGTTCTGGTCCTACGGCGCAGCGGCTCTGACGCAGGCGGTCGTGCTGATCGGTTTGCTTTGGGCGCTCGGTGGCCAACCGCTGTCGGCCGACCGGGCACTCGCGTGCTTCGGCTGGAGCTATGCCGTCGCGTCCCTCATGTCGTTGGCCCTGTCGCGAACCTGGCGGCTCGGATTGGATACCGCATTGTTGGCAAAGACTTACGCGCGCGGGGGCGGATACACTCTCAGCGTCTTCACCGAAAGTGGGCTCTATCTCGGCGGCCGCTACCTTGTGGCTGGCCTCGGCACGGTCGCTGACTTTGCTACGTTCTCTTTCTGTCTCGACTTGGCCCAGCGCCTCGTCGGATTTCTGATCAGTCTGGCGGGCTTTGCTCTGGTGCCCCGTGCCTTTCGCCAGCATGCGGAAGGCAGCGGCTCGTTTTTGCAGCCGCTGCTGACGGGAGCGGCGGTCTCGGCAGTATTGGCTGTCATTTCCGTTGCCGTCGTGGCAATCGCCGAATCGCTGCCGCTGACCCAGGACATCATTGGTGGTCCATTTCACCTGACCACCTATGTCGTGATTTCGGCCGCCGTCGTTGTCAATCGCATGAAAAAGCTCGTGCTTGATCCGCTGGTGCTCCGGGACGGCAACACGCTGAGGCTGGTTGGTGGCTATGCCCTTGGCGGGTTCACCATGGCCCTGCTGTTCCTGACGATGGAACCAAAGACGGCGACGTGGGCCGCCCTCTGCGTTCTGGCTGGCTACCTCGTAACACTCGCCCAGACGTTGTTTAGCTCAAGACACGCGTTCGCTTCTCAGTGAGGGCATTTGCGGGGTCACCGCTGACACACAGGCTACAAGGCTCGCATATGCCCCCCTCGCCCCGCATCGCCTTGTCCGTCAACACGTCCTGGAACGTCGTCAACTTCCGCGCGGGCCTGGTGCGGGCGCTGGTGGCGGCGGGGCACGAGGTGATCGCGCTTACCCCCACCGACCAGCACACGTCAAAGCTGGCGGCGCTTGGCTGCCGGCATGTGCCGATCGCCATGGATAACAAGGGCACCAACCCGATCTACGACGCCAGTCTGTGTGCCAGCTATTTCCAGCAATTGCGGGCAATCCGGCCCGACATATATTTGGGGTTCACGATCAAGCCGAACATCTATGGATCGCTGGCGGCGCGCGCCCTCGGGATTCCGGTTGTCAATAACATCTCTGGCCTTGGCACCGCCTTTGCGACGCGCTCGCCCCTGCAATTCCTGGTGCACACACTGTATCGCCGGGCCCTGAAAGGCTCGGTCCGCGTGTTTTTCCAGAACCGCAATGATCGTGATGTGTTTGTTGCAAACCGCCTAGTCCTGCCGGAGCAAACAGACCTGCTGCCGGGTTCGGGGGTCGACCTTCAAGGTTTCCAACCCGCGCCATTGGCCGAGCGCGATCCTGAGGCAGCGTTCCGCTTTCTGTTTGTCGGCCGCGTCCTGCGCGACAAGGGTGTGGACGAACTCATCGCGGCTGTTCGGACACTCAAGGCGCGTGGCGCTCGCGTGCAGTGTTCCCTCGTTGGGTTGGTTGGCGCGGAAAACCGCACCGCGATTGGCGCGGCTACCGTGCAGCAATGGGTGGCTGACGGGCTGATCGATTATCTGGGGGCCGTGGATGATGTCCGGCCGGCCATTGCCGGCGCCGATTGCGTTGTGCTGCCATCCTACCACGAAGGCGTTCCGCGCAGCCTGATTGAAGCGGCGGCGATGGCGCGTCCGATCATTGCTTCGGACATTCCCGGTTGCCGTGCCATCGTCGTCGACGGCGAAAACGGCTTCCTGTGCAAGGTCAGGGATGCCGATGATCTGGCTGAGCAGATGCAGCGCATGATGCAATTGCCGCATGCCCGGCGTCTGGCGATGGCGGCGGCAGGCCGCGCCAAGGCGGAGCAGGAATTCGACGAGCGGATTGTGATTGCACGCTACCTTGAGGCGATTGAGAAATGCGTGGCCAGCGGGGTGCGCGCGCCATAGCCTGACGTTTGCATGTCAGCAATGAAGGTACACAATGCCCGCGCGCTGGAGCCGTGACGCTCACCTGAGCGTCACCACAATGTCTGCGGACTTCGCTTGCGGCGCCCGCGATCCGGTCGCCGAGACCGAGGCGCGGCTGACGGCGATTGCGGCCTGCGATGATCCCGCGATCTTTACGGGGGTCATGGCCGAGCGCGCGCTGGCCGAGGCCCACGCCGCACGCGGGCGCTGGCGGTCTGAGCAGCCCCGTGGCCCGCTGGACGGTGTACCAGTCGGCTGGAAGGACCTGTTTGATCTGGCAGGACGGGTGACGACGGCGGGCTCGGTCGTACTGCGGAATGCGCCACCGGCCAGCGCTGATGCGCCAATCGTGGCGGCGGGCGACGCTGCAGGTCTGGTAACGATCGGCACCACCAACATGACTGAATTTGCTTACTCGGGCATTGGCCTGAACCCCCATTACGGCACGCCGCGCAATCCACACGGCCAGGGTCCAGCGCGCGTGCCAGGTGGCTCGTCCTCGGGCGCGGCAGTGGCGGTGGCGCGCGGCCTGTTACCCGTGGCGATGGGCACCGACACCGGCGGATCGGTGCGGGCGCCGGCTTCGTTCAACGGTATCGTCGGCTACAAGGCCTCCACCGGGCGCTATCCAATGGCAGGGGTGTTTCCGCTGTCGAAGACACTCGATAGCCTTGGGCCTCTAGCCAATAGCGTCGCAGATTGCGTGCTGGTTGATGCAGCCTTGCGCGGCGTGCGCCGGGCCGAAGCGACGGCAGCCGGCGCCGGAAACATACATGTGATCATCCCCGAAACGCTGGTGTTCCAGGCTTGCGAACCGGCCGTCGTGGCGTGCTTCGAAGCAGCGGCGGTGCGCCTTGCTAAGGCCGGCATCAAGGTTGAGCGGCGCGCCATGCCGGTGCTGCAACACGTCATCGACCTGGTGTCACGGCTCGGCAATCTGCTCGGGGCCGAGGCGCTGCTGGTGCACCGCGACCGGCTGCGCTCAGCCGATGCCGCCCGGCTGGATCATCGCGTGCTGGCGCGGCTACGCGCCGCTGAGGCCATGTCCGCCGTCGATCTGGTAGAAGTGCAAGAGACCCGCCAGAGGCTGATCGCGGAAACCAATGCCAGCATTGGCAACGCCCTTATAGCCTTTCCGACAACGCCAACCGTGGCCATGCCGATGGCGCCGCTCGAGGCCGACGACGCCCTATTCTTCAAGATCAACGGCCTCACTTTGCGCAATACCATGCTCGGTAACTTCCTCGATTGGTGTGGCGTGTCCATCCCCAGCGGCGCCGACCAAGACGGCATGCCAACAGGCTTTTTACTGTCGGCGGCACATCGCCATGATACCGCGCTGTTGGCGGCGGCGCTGACGCTCGAGCCGTTGATCCGGGGAGCCTGAAGCGATGCTGAACTATGTGCTCAAGCGGCTGCTGACGGCGATTCCAACCTTGTTCGTGATCGTGACCTTGTCGTTCTTCCTGATGCGGCTGGCGCCGGGCGGTCCGTTCAATCTGGAAAAGGGCCTGTCGCCAGAGATCAAGGCCAATCTGGCGCGCGCCTATGGCCTCGATCAGCCGCTGCTGACGCAATACTTCACCTATCTCGGCAACCTGGCGCGCGGTGACTTAGGGCCGAGTTACATCATGCCGCAATTCACGGTCGCCGAGCTATTTGCCGTCGGCCTGCCTGTGTCGATGACGCTCGGCTTTTCAGCGCTGGTGCTGGCGCTGCTGCTCGGTGGCGGGCTCGGCATTATCGCGGCGCTCAGGCAGAACCGGCTGACCGACCGGCTGGTGATCGCGACGGCAACGGCCGGCTCGACCATCCCTAACTTCGTCATCGCGCCGCTATTTCAGCTGGTGTTCGGACTGGGCCTGCAATGGACGCCCGTTGGTGGCTGGAACAATGGCGCGCTGATCAACATGGTCGGTCCGGTGCTGACCCTGGCGCTGCCACAGCTCGCGGTGATCGCGCGGCTGATGCGGGCCTCCATGATCGAAGCGCTGCGCGCCGATCATATCCGCACCGCCCGCTCGCTTGGGCTCTCAAGCTATTCTGTGATTATCCGCCATGCCTTGCGCGGTGCGCTGCTGCCAGTGGTGTCCTATTCCGGCCCAGCGGCGGCTGGTCTGGTGACCGGCTCCATCATCGTTGAGACGATCTTCCAGGTGCCAGGCGTCGGCCGTTACTTTATCGACGCCGCGCTCAATCGCGACTACACCTTGGTGATGGGCACCGTCGTGACGCTGGCCATTTTCACCATCCTGTTCAACCTGTTGGTCGACATCCTCTACGCCGCGATCGACCCGCGTGTGCGTTATGCGTAGAGGAGGAACACGAAGTTTATCTGCGGCAGCGACGGCTTTCAACTTGCCGCACCGTCTATGTGATGCCGAAGCTGAACATTATGTTCCCGCATACCATCATGTCCCGACCTAGAGCCCAGAGATGAACAGTTTTGCCCCGTTTGAGTGGATTGTCGCCTTCCGTTTCCTGCGCGAAGGCCGGACGCAAACAGCGCTGATCGTGGTCGGCGTGGCGATCGGTGTGGCCGTGATCGTGTTCATGTCGGCGCTGCTGACCAGCCTGCAGGCTAACCTCATCCGGCGCACGCTGACGGCTCAGGCGCACATCCAATTGCTGCCAACTGAAGAGTTGGCGCGGCCGCTGCGGCAAGTGGTCAACGCCGAGATCCTGGCGACGGTACAACGGCCGACCCAGCGCCTGCGCTCGATCGACCAATGGCAAACGCTCATGGCGGGGCTCGATGAATGGCGCGACATTGAAAGTGTGTCGCCAACGGTGACAGGCTCGGCATTCCTGATCCGCGGCGACGCCAGCAAGGGCGTTTCGATGATCGGCGTGCTGCCGGAGCGGTATTACCAGATCGTGCCGTTGCCGGAGAAGATCACATCGGGTGAAGCGCGATTGAGCGCCGAGGACGCCATCATCGGTGAGGAACTGGCCAAGGATTTTGGCTTGGCGATCGGCGACGATCTCAGGCTGACGACGGGTCAAGGCGGCGATGTGACACTCCAGGTCAGCGGCATTGTTGATCTCGGCAACAAGGGCGCCAACTCGCGCAATGTCTATGTCAGCTTGCGCACCGCACAGTCACAGCTGGGGCTGGCCGGTGGCGCAACGACGCTCGATCTGACCGTAACTGACGTTTATGCCGCCGAGCGCATCGCACAAGCCGTGGAAGCGGCGACCGGCATCAAGGCCGAGAGCTGGATCAAGACCAACGGGCAATTTTTCCAGGCGGTCAACGCCCAGACCATATCTAATACCACGATCCGCGTGTTTGTTGCGCTCTCGGTCGCCATGGGCATCGCCAGCGTGCTGGTGGTTTCCGTCGTGCAAAAATCGCGCGAGATCGGCATCTTGCGCGCCATGGGCACCACGCGGGGGCAAATCCTGCGCGTGTTCTTGACGCAAGGCGCGGTGATCGGCTTCCTGGGCTCGCTGGCTGGTTGCGGATTGGCCTGGACGGCGGTGCAACTCTGGCTGTCGCTGACCCGCAACCCGGATGGCACCTCGCTGTTTCCGTTGGCTGTGGAACCTTCGCTGATGGTCGTTGCAGCGGTGATTGCGACGATTGTTGGTGTCTTGGCGGCAGCGATCCCGGCTATCAACGCGGCACGGCTTGATCCGGTGGTGGCGATCCGTGGCTGAAGCAGTTGTCGAGGTAATCGGGCAGGACGCTGTTGCCGCGCATGCCGTGGTGCGGCTGGCGGGCGTGCGCAAATCCTACAATGTCGGTACGCCGATTGAAGTGGAGGTGCTGCACGGCATCGATATGCATGTGGCTCCCAACGAGTTCTGTGCGCTGATTGGCCCGTCCGGATCAGGCAAATCGACCTTGCTCAACCTGATCGGCCTGCTCGACCGCCCGACGGCTGGCGCGCTCTTCATCGATGGTCAGGCGACGCAAGGTCTGGGCGATGGCGGGCTGACGCGGCTACGCGGCAAGTCGTTGGGCTTCGTGTTCCAGTTCCATCATCTGATCTCGGCGTTCACTGCCCTGGAAAACGTCATGATGCCGACGCTGGCGCAAACCGGCTTCCCCGACGCCAGGATGCGCAAGCGCGCCGCCGATCTGTTGGGCCGCGTCGGTCTCGCCAAATGGCAGGACAATCCGGCCAACAAGCTATCGGGCGGCCAGCAGCAGCGTGTCGCGATTGCCCGCGCCCTGATGTCGGAGCCGGCCTTGGTGCTCGCCGACGAGCCAACCGGCAATCTCGATACCCAAACCACCGACGAAATCTTCGCCCTGCTGCGCGAAGTCAACCAGGAGCGCGGCACCGCCTTCCTGATCGTCACGCACAATCTGGAATTGGCACGGCGCTGCGAGCGCACGATCGAGGTGGTCGATGGGCGGGTGAAGGTTTGAGTGGCACTTGACGTCGCCGAAGACGGATAGCGTCACCCCACCCGGATCGCCATGACGGTGGCGTTGTCCTGGTGTTGCTCGTCGGCGTGCTCGATGCTGGCGATGATGGCCTCGGCCATGGTCTCCGGGTCGACGTCATTGTTGACGGCGAGCAGGTCGGCCAGTTCAGCGTGCTCAATGGTGTCCATGCCATCGCTGGCGACCAGGACCCAATCGTCCTTCTGCAGCGGCAGCAGCGCCTCGCTTAAGTCAACCAGCTCGATCGCCTGACCAGTCAGGGCCGAGCGCAAAAAATGCCGGCGCGGATGCACGGAGGCCTGTTCTGGCGACATTTCACCAGCGGCGGCGAGCGCGTCGAGCAGGGGTGCCAGCGAATGATTCTGGTTGAGCTGATACAGCCGGTTTTCGCGGAACAGGTAGAGCGGCGAATCGCCGACGCTGACCCAGCCAAGGCCGGTGGCCCCGAACATCACGCCGACCAGCGTGCAGCCCATGCCTTCCAGGTTTTTGTCGGCTTCGACAGCTTTGGCGATGGCGCGGTTGGCCTCATCGAGACTGTCCTTCAGGCGCTGCCGGGCGGCCGCCGTGCTGGTGACATGGGCCGATAGAAAGTGTCGGCAGGCGGTGTTCGAGGCCAGCGCGCCCGCCGCGTGACCGCCCATACCATCAGCCAGCACGCAGATCAGCCCAGCCTCGGTGGTGAAACCATGATGCGCGGCACCGGCCAGGGTCGCAATGGAAGCGGCATGCGGCGGTGCGAACGCACACGCGTCCTCCTGGCTCGCGCGCTTTCCCCGGATCGACAAACTGGCATAAGCGTAAGTCAGGGTCATTCTTTGAGGTCAGCCAGATCTGACCAATCGAACTCCTCGCCGCAGAACGGCACAAACACCAATTGTGTACGCCCAATCGTGATCACGTCCATCGCCGCCAGCTTGACGGCGGCGGTTGGCTTGGCCTGATTGATCGAAACGACATTGGTCTTGGCCAGGTTCGGCACGAACAGGAACTCACGGTCGCTTGAATCGTAACGGATGAAGGCTTGCTCCTCACCCGAGATCGCATCATCGCCGAAGTCGAGCGGGATGCGCTGGGTGACGGCACGGCCAACGCTGTTGTTGCCCTCGAAAATCGGCCGGAATGAGCCGAGACCAGGGCCGCCGATAATCACCAGCCAGCCGACCACCGGGTCTTGCTGGAACTCGCGGCGGCCGGGCTTCTGGGGCCCGCGCACCATCTGCGTCTTGTCTGGCCCGCGTTCTGGCCCGCGTTCTGGTCGCTCGGGCGCGCCAGTGGCCAGCGGCCGGCCGGGCCGGGCGGCCTGGGTGGGGGGAACATCGGCGTCGAGTTCGCTGTGCTGGGTTGGCCCGAGCGCCGATTCGACGGCCTTCAACGCATCCTGCAACAGCCACATCTTCGAGCGGGCGTCACGGCGGCTGACGAGCGCCGTCCGTTCGGCGTCATTGCCAGTTGCGTTTGGCGCGTTGGCCACAGCCTTGAGGCTGTCCTTCAAAGGGCCATCCTTCAGGGCGTTGGGTCCAAGATGTGGCTCAGTTGGCAGGTTGGAGACGTTGGGTATCCCTGGCGAATTGCCGCTACGCTGGTTGGATCGTTCGTCGGCCATCGCGTGGTCTTTCCTGTTCTTGAGCCACGGCTGGCGCGTCTGACATGGCCCGCCAAGCTGTTATTTGTGTCAATGCAACTCATTCAAGCGGAAACGCAACTTCACATCGCCCAGTTCAATCAGGTCGCCGTTCTGCAGCAGGGTGTTTTCGATGCGCTCGGCATTGACGAACACGCCATTGCCGTCAAGACCCGAAATGTCGGTGATGATGTAGCGCTGTTCGTCGGTCAGATGCATGACGGCATGATAGCGGTGCACGGATTTGCTCGACAGGCAGATGTCGTTCTCCTCGTGCCGGCCAATGCGCACCATATTGCCACGCACCGGCAGCGCCGTGGCGCCATCATCGACGATTTCCAGCGCCGGCACCGTCCGCTTTGGCGTCGAGACATAGACCCGCTGCGGTATGGGCTCCGGCGGGCGCTTGACCTTGCGCCGCAATAGTTCCAGCCCGCGCCTGACGGCGGTATAGAGCAGCGCGATCAGGGCCAGCGCCGTCAGACCGCCGACCATCACCACGATCGCGGTGACGAGTTGGGGCTCACGATCATAAGCCGTGGCAGTCCAATCGATCAACTGGCGCATCAGGTCACTGGCGCCGCGCTCAGCTTCCACTGTCGCCGGCGCGGCATTTTCTGGCGCGGCCGCATCCTGGCTTGAAGCTGATCGGCTTGTCAACAGCGCCACGACGCCATAGGCCGTCGCCGCAGCGAGCAGTGCTTTCGCGCGCATACCAAATCTCGATTCCGGAGTTGTCAGCCGAATGCCCATAAGGAGGAGCGTTTGCGGCGTCAGCGTGGCCGATTTGGGCACCGCGAGCATTCCGCGTAGCCAGCGCGCCGTGGCATACCGGTGAGCAAACGCACTAAACCGTCGCGAAAGCGGCATGCTATGGTTCGTCAGCACCAGGTACTTAATGGCCATTCGCGCGGCGAGAATGAGCTCTTCCTGGAGTATGGGCCATTTGCACGCCTCGAAGGATGAGTCCCTTGGATGGTAGCGCCATTGTCCATGGGGATGGACAGGTAGCCCTTGGCCCGTCTCGCGCCCGTTGCCCATGGTTCGCGAGGCGCCAGCGATGGTAGCGGTCGTCGCGCTGCGGCGCGGCTCCGGTTACCCGCGCTGCGGTGCCACCAGGCTTTGCGTCTCGGAATTCCAGCGCCACAGGTTCTTGCTGAGCACATGCGTGCCGCCCCAGCGGCGGTCGACGGGGGCGTGTTGCGTGATGTCCTCATGGCCCTCAATGACCATGAAGCCGAACTTTGACAGTTCCAACTTCTTGTTGACGTAGCGGCGCCAGGCGGTGGAACCCATGTTCGGGTTGAAGGGTACATCGGCCTTGCCGGTGAACAGCTGGTTGGGCTGGCTGTCGAGCCGGTCGAGCATGGCATACAGGCTCCAATCGTCCATGTAGCCGGCGTCCTCCAGCCGCCAATGCGCCTTGTAGAGCTGGCGCGGTTCGACGGGCTTCTTGCGCAGCACCTGTAGCACCTGACGCTCGGAACGTGACAGGCCGGAGCGCGCGTCGGGCAGTTCCTCAAGCATGCGCAAGACCGCGCCGCGCAAATGCTGCAGGGCGGTAAGGTCCATCTGCAGCAGATAGGCCCAGTACTCCGGATTAGTCTGGCGGATGGCGTTCCAGGCCATCTGCGCAGCGCTGAACATGGCTTCCGTTACTGGCACCGCCGTCGTCGCCGCCTCGGCCACTTCCTCCTCGTCCATCTCGTCGATGAAGGCCGGGTTCTGCACCAGGAACAGCGTGCCGGCAGGGCGCGGGTTGCTGGCGAACCAGTCGAGCACCTGGCAGAGCTGCAGCTGGTCGTTGAGATCGTGCTCGAACCACAGGCTGACCGCCTCGAAGTCGTGATTGCGGGCGATCAGTGCGTCGCGCGCCTGGAACTGCTTGTGCAACAGCCGCGGGAACGCCCAGGCTTGCGTCTTGATGTAATCCGCCCGGACCTTGGACAGCGCCGCCAGGTCCGCCGTCATCGGCAGCGGCCCCTCATACAACACGTCGAGCCAGGGCAGCATCTCGCCCTGTACGCCGCCAGCCAACAGCCGCCCGACGGCCGCATCGTTATTGGTGATCACGAGATGGGAGGTCATGAGGCCGCTCTGTCCAGTGCGCGCCCCGCTGGCGCTCAGATTCCACCGGCCAGATTAACGCCGCATGCTTAAGGCTTGGTTGCGAAATCCAACGTCACGTAACGCTGCGGCTTCTAAGGCGCTTGGGATTGCCAGCAGTGCAGGCCTGCGGCTAGGCTCCATCCCAGACAGAAGTACGAGGTCAAAGATGACAGCGCCTTTCGATCTCAATGAGGTACGAAGCTACGACAACGTCCATTGGTTTCACCCGTGGGAGGATCTGAGCAATCACGGCCAGGTCAACCGTACGATCGTGACGCATGGCGACGGCATCTACCTGGTGGACGAAAGCGGCAAGCGGCTGATCGATGGGCCGGGCGGCATGTGGTGCATGCAGGTCGGTTACGGCAACAAGCGCATCGTCGAGGCGATCACGGCGCAGGCCACGCGCATACCGTATATGAGCCCGTACTCGATGACCAACGAGGCGCCATCGCGGTTGGCGCGTAAAATCGCCGAGCTGGCGCCGGGCGATCTCGATCACGTGTTCTTCACGACGGGCGGTTCCACGGCAGTGGAGACGGCGATCCGGTTTGTGCATTTCCGCAACAATGTGCTGGGGCAACCGGAACGTAAGGTCATCATTTCGCGTGCCGATTCCTACCATGGCTCGACTTATCTGACGGCGTCGCTGTCGGGCAAGGTCGGCAACAAGTCGCGCTTTGATCATGTGGTGGAGGGCATCGATTTCGTCACCAGCGTCAATCCTTGGCGACGGCCAGCCGGGCAAACGGTTGAGCAATTCTGCGATGCCAAGGTTGCCGAGTTCGAGGCCAAGGTGATGGCGCACGGGCCCGAGCGTGTCGCCGCCTTCATCGCCGAACCGATCCAGGCCTCGGGCGGCGTCGTGGTGGCGCCCGACGGTTACTTGAAGCGGGTGCGCGACATCTGCACGAAGCACGGCATCGTCTTCATCGCCGACGAGGTGGTGACGGGCTTTGGCCGCGTCGGGCATTGGTTTGCGTCGAATGATGTGTTCGGCATCGAGCCAGACATCATCACTTCGGCCAAGGGCCTGACGTCGGGTTACCTGCCGCTGGGTGCCTGCATCATTTCCAAGCGCCTGTTCGCGGAAATCTCCGGCGACCACGCCGGTAAGTCCTACTTCACGCACGGCTTCACTTATTCCGGCCATCCGGTGGCATGTGCCGCTGGCCTCGCCAACATTGAGGAAATTGAAGAGACGGGCCTGCTGGAGCATGTGCGCAGCGTCAGCCCTCACTTCCTGCTGCGGCTGCACGCGCTACGCTCCATCCCGCTGGTTGGCGACACCCGCGGCATGGGACTGGTTGGCTGCGTCGAGTGCGTCGCCAGCAAGGACGATACGGACCCCTGGCAGCCGGAATACCCGATTGGCGAGCTGGTTGACCGGCACTGTCAACAGCTCGGCCTGCTGTTGCGGCCAATCATGAACATGAACGTGTTCTCGCCGCCACTGATCATCACTGCGGATCAGATCGACCAGATGTTCGACATTCTCGAGGTCGGCCTCAAGCGCACGCTGGATGACATGGTCCGCAGCGGCGACTGGCGCGGGTAGGGCGGAAGTGGTCTCAGGCCTTATTCCACCCTACAATGCGGCTGAGCTTGGCCCTGGCAGCGGCTCGGCGTCGATCAAGCCGCGAGCCATGCCGGGGACGGCGGCGACGGCCGTATCGGCATGGAAGCCGGCCAGCGTCCAGTGGGCGGCGATGGCGTTGGAGATGTTGATGCCCCGTTGCGCATGGGCAACGCCGCTGGCAACCAGTGTGCCGCCCAGCGTCGCCGCCAGCAGATCAAGATAGGGCGTGGCGGCGGCGAGGCCGCGATCGGGGTCGCTGATCAGCGTCTTGGCCAACCAGCCAGTGATGCGTTCCACGGCGTCCTGGGCCGCCGTTAGTTGGGCGGCGATCCGCTCAGCCCCCGCCAGTCCGGAGACCGCGACAGCCTTGGTATCGGCGCGCATCCCAGCCAGCAGCTTGACAGCCGCCTGGCCGCCGTCGAGCGGTAGCTTGCGCGTCACCAGATCAATTGCCTGAACGCCATTGGTGCCCTCGTAGATCGGCAGGATACGGGCATCGCGGTAGTGCTGTGCGGCGCCAGTCGCTTCGATGAAGCCCATGCCGCCGTGCACCTGCACGCCGAGCGACGCGACCCGCACTGCGGTGTCCGTGGCGTAGGCCTTGGCGATCGGCGTCAGCAATGCCAGCCGGTCAGCGGCGTTGCTGCGTTCGGCTGGGTTGGGCGCGCGCTCGCTAAGGTCCAGCGCCCGAGCGGTGGCATGGCAGATGGCGCGGGCGGCGACCGTGCTGGCGCGCATCGTCAGCAGCATGCGACGCACATCTGGATGCTCAATGATCGGCGCCATTTCGCCGGTTGGCGTGTCATTGCGGCGGCCCTGCTTACGCTGGCGGGCATAGGCCAAAGCCGCTTGTGTCGCCCGCTCGGCAATCGCCACCCCTTGGACGCCGACGCCGAGCCGCGCCCGATTCATCATCACGAACATGGCGTTCAGGCCGCGCCCCGCCTCGCCGACCAACCAGCCGGTGGCGCCGCCCTGGTCGCCATAGGTCATGACGCAGGTCGGCGCCGCATGGATGCCGAGCTTATGTTCGAGGCCGGTGCAGCGCACGTCGTTGCGCGCACCCAATGAGCCATCGGCGTTGACCAGGAACTTCGGCACCACGAACAACGAAATACCGCGCGTACCAGCGGGTGCGCCCGGCAGCCGCGCCAACACCAGATGGATGATGTTTTCAGTCAATTCGTGGTCGCCATAAGTGATGTAGATCTTGGTGCCGCTGATGCGGAACGTGCCGTCGCCCACCGGCTCGGCCTTGGCGCGGATATGCCCCAGATCCGTGCCCGCCTGTGGCTCGGTCAGGTTCATCGTGCCCATCCAGCGGCCCGAGACCATGTTCGGCAGATAGCGCGTCTTGAGTTCGGGTGACGCCGCCGAATGCAGAGCGTCGATGGCGCCGTGGGTTAGAAGGGGGCCCAAGCCAAACGACAGATTGGCTGAGTTCCACAACTCGCTGACGGCCATGGCGATGACGTGCGGCAATCCCTGGCCGCCGTGTTCCGTTGGCCCCGGTAGTTGGCTCCAGCCCGCCGCGCACCAGTCATGATAGGCCTCGCTCCAGCCGGGCGGCAGCTGCACCGTGCCATTGGCCAGCCGCACCGGCGCCGTGTCGCCGACACTGTTCAAGGGCGCCAGCCGCTCACTGGCAAACTTGCCGGCAGCCAACAGGATGGCGTCGATGGTGTCCTGGTCGAGGCCACCCACGAGATCGCGAGCCAGCAGATCAGGCAGTCCAGCGCTGACGCTGAGCGCGTGGCCAATGTCGGCGATCGGTGCGGTGAAGGTCATCGGCGGCGCTCCCGGACAGGGGGTGGGGAGCCCCCAGACTAACATGCTTCGCGAGCGTAAGAGAGGGCCAGCGTGATGCTTGAGGGAGGCGCACTCTGGCGCCTTTATTCTTGTGTGCTTCCACCGTTCCGTCGCTGCATCGCGGCCGAGGTATTCACCTTGTGGGCAAGTGGTGGATAGCCCAATTTTGTCACGGTGATCCTTACAAGACTCTGTATAAATCGTTTCGTGAAAAGCCTGGAGCAGCTCCGGAAACATTGTTTCTCCGGGGTGTTGCATGCGTAGGGTTGGGGTTGGCATGCCGCAGACAACAGACCGGGTTCCGGACGTGTGTGCAGCCTGCTGGGCAGCATTCTTCGGTGGCTGGACCAGTGTTCACCGGTCGTCTGATCGATCATCAGCGAGTTGGCAGGCTAGGAAGTCTTATGATCTAGCTGGTATCAGCGCGTCGGAAGGTCAGGCGGAGGCCGTGCTCACTGCAATTGCTTGGGAGCTTCAGGTAGGCATGACGGATGCCATGCGACCAGAGCGGATTGTCGCCTTGCCGGCCAACGGCGATGACGGCTTTGACATTTTGCTGCATGTCGTTGACGGCACCCTGCTGGCGGATTTCGGCGGGCTGACCGAGGAGTTCCAGGATGCACCCCAGGCGATGAAATGGGTTCGGCGGGCGCTGTCTTGCGATTATCAGCTCACGACCAAACTGTACAAGAACCAGCCCTACGAGTTCTGCCTGGAACCAGTTGACACCTTCGCTAGCGGCCCGGAAACCCTGGCTGCGGGCAATCTGCTGATGTTCCGTTCGTTCCGCCGCGCCGCACTGTTCGGCAGCGTTACCCTGCAGAACCGCATTTTTGCAGCGGCAGCGAACTAAGGATACCAGACGCTCCGTGTCCGCGGGCAAGTGGAACGGTATTGTGCGAAAGGCCGTCTTCAGGCCGTACCGCACCACCACGGGCCGCAGCGCCAGCCTCTGGTGCGATACGGCCTGAAGAAGGCCTTTCGCACCCTACATCGTGGCGCCATCGCACCTGATGTGCGTCACTTGTCGTGCTGACGGTCGTAAACGGACTGCAGGCAGGCATGCGCGCGTTTTTCAGGAGCCGCCGGCGCCGGGCGCAGCTATAGCATCGGCCCATGATCGAACCGACCCCCGCTGGCCTGGTGGTGCCATACAACGCGCAGAGCCTCGCGCGTGCCGCTGAGCAGCTGTTGGCTGGCAGGCTGGTCGCGTTCCCCACCGAGACGGTCTATGGCCTTGGTGCTGATGCAACCAATTCCCATGCGGTGGCGCGCATCTTTGCTGCTAAGGGGCGGCCACGCTTCAATCCGCTGATCGTCCATCTCAGCGGGCTGGCCGATGCCGTGCAACTGGCAGCGTTCGACGCAGCGGCCCGCGCCCTTGCCGCCACCTTTTGGCCAGGGCCTTTGACGTTGGTGCTGCCGGCCCTGCCGAACTCCGGGATCGCCGATCTGGCGACCGCCGGCCTCGACAGCATCGCCATCCGCGTGCCGTCGCATCCCGTCGCGCGGGCGCTGCTTGCGGCCACTGGCCGGCCGGTCGCGGCGCCCAGCGCCAATCGCTCCGGCCATGTCAGCGCCACCACGGCGGCCCACGTTGCGGCTGACCTGGGCACGGCTGTCACCATGATCCTGGACGATGGTCCAGCAACCCATGGCCTGGAGTCGAGCATCGTCGACTGCACGAGCCCGCAACCGGTCTTGCTGCGTTCCGGCGCTATCTCGCGCGACCGTATCGAGGCGGTGCTGGGCCAGCGCTTGCGCGATCCCATGGCGAACACCGACGCCCAGCCGCTGGCACCTGGCCGGCTCGCCAGCCATTATGCGCCAAACCTGCCCATCCGGCTTGACGCAGTCGCTGTGCAGGCGGGCGAGGCGCTGCTGGCGTTTGGCCCAGCGCCGCTCCCGTGCAACGGACCATTCAGCAATCTCAGCGTCACGGGCGATCTTGTGGAGGCGGCGGCGCGCTTGTTCGCGGCTTTGCGTGAACTGGATGCCTCCGGCGCCACCGGCATTGCCGCCATGGCCATACCGGCTCACGGGCTGGGCGAGGCGATCCGCGATCGCCTGACACGCGCCGCCGCCCCGCGCACCTGACGCCCTGATGACGACGAAGTCTTGCTGGTACGCTTGGCGACTAGCCTGGCTTGACCGGCGGATAGGGGATCACCACCAGCATCTTGCAGACATGGTTGGAGCGGTTGACGATTTCGCGGACCTCGTGGGGAGCAATCGTGCAACTATCCATGGTGCCGAGCACGGTCATGGTGCCGCCGATGAGCACCGTCATTTCGCCTTCGAGCACCACATAAACCTTCTCGAAGGGCGTCGCGTCGGGGCCGGCGCCGCCGCCGGGCAGAAATTGGCTGTAACCGACCCATTGATTAGTCGGACCGCCATCCTCAAATCCCTGCAACCGGAGGCCAGTGACGCCGCGATGGTTGGGCGCTTCATAGGCCTTCGCGTCAGCAAACCGTTTCACGAACATGGCATAAGTTCTCCGGCTGATTTTACGCTGGCTGGCAAACCGGCTAGACAATGACCAACACGTGACAATCGCAGGCCGCAGCCACTCTCGCCCGGCCTTAGAATGACGACAGGAACACAACATGCAAGACCCGTTCGGACGCGCCGATGCAAGCGCGGCTGTCAGCGCTGAAGCAGGTTTGGGCCAGACTGGGGGCCAGACTGGGGTGCAGAGTGGCGGCGCACTAACTGTCCCCGCCAAACCGCTGATGCTGGTGCCGACACAATCTGGGGCCTTCGTGCCGCTGCCAAGCGTCAATAGTGGCCAACGGCAAACTGGCGACAGCTCGCGCTCCGTCACGCGCGCCCTGGTCAACCAGGTGGCCGACTGGCTGATGGCGCAGGCGCTTGCCGATACCGACGCCAACACTATCGTCATGGGCTGCTGTGAGCGCTTGCGCGCCGTCGGCATCCCGATCGTGCGCGGCTTCATCAGCTTCACGACGCTGCATCCACTGTATCGCGCCAGCAGCATCACCTGGGAGCGTGGCCGTGGCTCGCGGCTCGCCGACTACCTGCACGGCTCCGACGGCGACCGCGCCGAGTACCGCCACAGTCCGTTCTTTCATATGCGCGAGCACGGCCTTGACACCATGCGCGTCTGCCTGGATTGCAGTGACCGGCAGTTCGATTTCCCTGTGCTGCGGGAACTCCAGGCGCAAGGCATGACCGACTATCTGGCATTCTCCGTCGGTTTTGGCGCTGACAAGTCGGAAGGCATGGCCGGGTCATGGGCCACTGACCATTCCGAGGGCTTTTCCGAGGGCGACATTGAGGCGCTGTTGCGCATTCAGCAGCGGCTGGCGGTGGCCACCAAGATGGCCAACAAAACTCAGCTGATGAAGAACATCGCCACAACCTATCTCGGCGCCAGCGCCGGCCAGCACGTACTTGAGGGCCAGATCAAGCGCGGTGATGGTCAATCGATCCGCGCCGCCATGTGGTATGCCGATATGCGCCGATCAACGGCGATGGCTGACCGCATGTCACGGCAGGAGTACATCGATACGCTGAATACGTTCTTCGACGTCACCGGTGGAGCGGTAACGGAGCAGGGCGGTGACATCCTGGCGTTCATCGGCGATGCCATGCTTGCCATTTTTCCGGCCGATGGCGATGCTGCGGCCGTCACCAACGCCTGCCGGCGGGCGGCTGATGCCGCATCCGCCTCGCGTGCAGCCATGGCGCCGATCAATATCGATCGCGTCGCCCGCAACCTAGAGCCGCTGGAATTCGGCGTCGGCTTGCATCTCGGTGAGGTCATGTACGGCAATGTCGGCGTCGCGGCACGGCTGACATTCTCGGCGTTCGGCGCCGCCGTCAACGAAGTGGCCCGGCTCGATGGGCTAACCAAGGAAATCGGCGAACCGGTGCTGGCCAGCGACCGCTTTGTCGCTGCCCTCAAAGAGCCCTGGCGCTCCCTCGGCAAGCGCGAACTGCGCGGCGTCGGACGCAAGATGAAAGTTTATGCGCCGGCGGTGTCGCGACTCAGGCCGCGGCTGCCAACAGAGGCTGCAATGCCGGGTGAATAACCGGGCTCTGATCCTTCAGGAACTTGAGGAGCGCCAGCTCTGACTGGCTGGCGCGGCCATCGCGGCCAATGCGGGCGGCCAGCCACTCGGCTTCGGCTTGTGTGACGGGTTCGGCGACCAGGATCGCAGCCTTGTCTCGCTCCAGTTTGTCCAGCTGCATGTCCTCGGCCGACGCTTCTCGCCAGACGCTCCAGACATTCGCCAAGCCATCGCCGACCATGCGCCCGAGGAAACCTGTGGTGTCGGCGTCTTCCTCAAGCCAGGCCTCTTCCTTCAGCACGTCCTCGCGTGCCAGTGCCTGATAGCCAGAGCCGATCATCACGGAACTGGCGACGGCCTTGGCAAACAGGTCGGACCAGGCCGGATCACTCAGAATTTCATCGGCGTTGTCGGCGATGTCGAACAGCACTTCGGCCTCCGCCTGGGTGATGCCGATATTGGCGTCACCGGCAAAAGCGTAGAGGATGCGGCGCAGCAGCTGTACTTGCGCGGCGGTCACCACATTGCGCTGCGGCTCGCCGCCGGCCGCCGGGCCGGTGCCGGTGACGATGGCGATGCGTACCTGATCGTGCGCACAACGCGCCAGCGACGGTGGCGCCCAAGGTGCGGCTTCGAGCACATGCTCGAGCAATTCAAGTTCGGTGCGCGACTGCACGACGC
>JANNSA010000649.1:0-4909 GCA_031402115.1 Hyphomicrobiaceae bacterium
CTCGGCCAGGAACACGTCCCGCTTCGTCTGCTTCTTCTTCGCCGCAAAGTCGAGCGACGAAAAGCTCAGCTGGTCCATCGGCAGCCCCCTCGAATCAATGATCCCAGTGTGCCATGATCCGTAGATTGTTCAGAGGTTCCCAAATAACCAGCCGACCAGTCGGCGTTGATCTTGGCGTCACCGACGAAACGGAAGTGCGTACGAGCCATGTTGTTCGAGACGACGTAAGCGTTCTGCTCCGTGCCGTCATCCCAGAACATGATGGCTTCGTTGACCTGACCCGAAACGGTCAACTTGACCTTGCGGTTGCCCTTGCGAGCGGTCGTTGCTTCGAGTTCTGCAACGCGCTCTTCGAGATCCGCGCAGCAGTTACAATGGAATCATATTATTACTATTATCAATGGGTTGACCCTGCGCTATGTAGTATTTTTACCCCAGCAACTACCCTTCCGCACGGTCATCAGACGAGCAACCGGCGCTTGAGTTATGGAGAGCTCTCTGCCGGTCACGGCGGCAGCCGCAGACCCTGCCCACCCATGCGTCCTTAAAGGCTCTTCAGCCCGTCCTGTGCAGCCGCCCCCGAAAGACCATGGGTGACACCGACCGTCCGGCGTAGTGGGGGTATGAACAATAGCCGCAACTTTACTTTGCCAAGGGGTTTCCCGATGCTCGACATACAGGCGCAAGCACGAGAGTTGTGGGCCGCCGGTGTTTTACGGCGGGAAATCAAGCTCAGTCGCAACCAATGGCTTTGGAACTGTTATCGGGCTGGAGTTCTCGGGCATCGTTTGCGGCACAGTCGCCACAGCGGGGCGCTGGGCCGTCGGCAAGGAGTACAAACATTCCAGCGCCGCATCTGCCACTACCGTCCCTGATAGAGAGAGGATCTTCCCTTGACGCTAATAGGCATCCAGATCGATGGAGGATCGGAGTTCATTGCCGAGTTCGAAGCAGCCTTCGAAGTCAAGAGCCTCAAACTCAAAGTGCTGCCGCCGCAGCATGCCGCAGCTCAACGGCGACGTCTAGAGATGCAACGGGGCCTGGCGCTACGAGTTTTATGAATGCATTGATCGGCCATACAGCGTCTAGGAGATGAACCTCCTGATTTATAACTGGAAGGTCGCTTACAACCTCGTCTGTCCTCGCCGAGCCACGGTTGGCTTGACACTGCCTGAGTACTCTAATTGCCAACGAACCCCGGGAACCTCAGTTCTGTCTCTAAAGAACTGAACGCGGACGTGCACTTGCTTCTCAGTCAAATTTCTCTGAAGATGATTAGGCGCTGAACCAGGGCTAACGACCCATAATTAAGGGGAGGTGGTATGTCAGATCAGTTCGCTCATGCAGGCGCTGAGCATTATTTCAAATCATTCAGTTCGCGTGGTTACCGGTCGCTCTTAGTTGCAGGCATAACTTTTTTGGGAGCCTGTGCCGTTGCTGGGCAAGCTATGTCCCTAACGCTCGAGCAGGCGCGTGAAAAATGCCGCGAGTCGGTCGGTAAGCCGTTTGTTCAGTCTTGTATAAAAAATCAGGGTGGACGTGGCGACCGCGAAGGCTGCAGGGCGATGGCGTCGCCAAGAGTACAAGCCTGCACCCAGAGCGCCATGAATGCCGCCAATGGCCGTGCTAATGTTCCAGTTGCAATTCCTACCGAAATGACGGCGCCGCTTCAGCCTAGCAATAATGGTACCGCGTCTCAATCGAACGTTACTAACGCGTTTATCGCCCCACCTCGCTCAATTGCCGATATTGCGGCCATCCTCGATAGCGAAAAGCCGGACTCCAAGAAAATCGAAATATTACGAACGGCGGCGGATGCGAAGCCTCCCACCAACACCTCGCGCGAAGCTTTGGCCCGGTTCTTTTACGATCGTGGCAACGCACGCGCGCAACTCGGTCGAGCGCAAGATGCGCTGGCCGATGCAAACAGTGCTTTGGAAATTGGTCGGGGAACCGTCGATGCTAACGTAATGGGTCGGCTGCAGCAGTTTGCTGGAGGTCAGTATTCTGCTGCTGGCAATCCGAAACAGGCATTGGCCGTTTTCTCGCGCCAGATACGCGACGCTGACGTTAAAGGAGCTCGGGGATTTCTGTTCGGAGGCAATCGACAGATTTCAGGCATTTTGGTTCAAATGGGGGACATTGTCCAAGCTGAATCATTCCAGCGTCGCAGTCAGTCACTTATCGTGGAGGCGAGAACCAGTGGACTGCCAGCATGGCGCAGCAACTATGCCGCTCGGGGGCAGTCCTGGGAAGCTGATGTCGAGTTTCAACGTGCGTTGATCTTCGAAGCACGTGGTCAGTTTCGCGAAGCCGAGGTTGCATACCGGATGGCGGAGCAGCGTCGTCGAGCTTCCGTCAAGGGGGTTTTGAGTAGTCCGAATCCTCCCCCCGAATCCCAAATTTTGCAGAGCGCCGATCTCTTAGTACTAGGTCAGGCGCGCATGAAAGCGAGACAGGGACGGCTTGCCGAGGCCGAAGCCGATGCCCGCCGCGCGTTACTCGCGCGCTTGAAGGACCAGGGCAAGTACCATCCGCTGACGCCCGGTTACATCATGGGGTTGGCCGACATTTTGGTCGAGCAAGGCCGCTATGCCGAGGCCGAGAGACTTGCCAGCGTCGCAATTGAAATCAATCGCGGCGTGGGGGTTGCCGATGACTCCCAATCCATGGCGCACATTCTCTCGAACCTCGGTGGCATCCTGAATTTGCAGCAGAAACGCAAGGAGGCAGCTACCGCTTACGCCGAACTCGACAAGGCGATCGCCAAATGGGAACCCCAGCGGCGTCAGACTTTCGAGCTAAATGGTTCACGCATCTATTCGCTTTATGCCTCGGGTCAGATCGACGCAGGAGTCGCGGCGGCGCAGGAACTGCTCAAGCGCGAGATCGGCCGCGTTGGCGAGAAGCATCCCGTCACGGCATCAGCGCGCGGCACGCTGGCTGTTGGCTATATGCGCGCTGGCAGGGACGCCGACGCGATTCGCGAGTTCAAAACTGCCATTCCGATACTGATGGCCGCCGAACGTGAAAATGCGGACGATGACGACACAACAGTTGTCGCAGCCCGTAGCGACCGACTGCGCAACACTGTCGAGTCGTACATCGGACTGCTCGCCAGAAGCAGGAAAGACACTGTCGGTGATATTGGCGTCGAGACATTCCGGCTGGCCGATACAATTCGCGGCCATTCCGTTCAGCACGCATTAGCAGCGGCGAGTGCGCGCGCGACTGTAAAGGATGCAGCACTTGCAGAACTCGTGCGCCGTGAGCAGGACCTGACCAAGCAGGTCAATGCACAGCTTGGCACACTCAATAATGTCCTGGCTCTACCTCCGACTGAGCGCGACGAGCAGGGCGTCCGAGCGATCTATGCGTCGATCGACAAAGCGCGAGGCGACCGTGATAGGGCGCGCACCGAGATCAGCCGTCGCTTCCCGAGTTACGCCGATCTTATCGACCCGAAGCCACCCACGGTCGACAACATCAAGGACACACTGCGCCAAGGCGAAGCATTGCTGTCGTTCTATTTCGGCCGTGAAGCTAGCTTCGTATGGGCGGTGCCAAAAAACGGACCGGTGGCATTCGCGTCGATTACAGCTTCCGCCGGTGAAATTGAGACGAAGGTGAGAGAGCTGCGACAAGCGCTCGAACCGCAGGCGACTGTAGTCTCAGACATTCCACTCTATGATTTGGCGCTTGCCTACGAGCTTTACCGTGTTTTGCTTGAACCGGTTGAAGTCGGCTGGAAGCCAGCCAAGAACCTGATCGTTATAACCAACGGAGCGCTCGGGTTACTACCACTGTCGCTTTTACCGACCGCCGCGGCTGAGGTGACCGCGACGGATGAACCGCTGTTCGCCGCGTATCGTCGCGTACCTTGGCTGGCACGAACACATGCTGTGACCATGGTGCCATCGGCAGCAGCTTTGCGGACATTGCGGCAACAGCCGCAGGGCTCCGATAAGCGGGAGCCATTGATCGGCTTTGGTGATCCTTGGTTCAGCGCAGCGCAAGCGGGCGAGGCCGAAAGCGGCGATCGGGCCCCAGTTCAGGTTGCGACACTCAACACCCGCGGCCTGCCGTTCCGTCGCCGGTCGGCACCGCAAACGCTTGGCGTCGATAGTGCCGAGTTAGCTCAATTGCCTCGCCTGCCTGATACGGCTGACGAACTGAAGTCAATCGCGCTGGCGCTACAAACTGATCCATCGAAGGTGCTGAACCTTGGCAAGCAGGCAAACGAGAAGATAGTCAAGACCACCGATCTGTCGCGGTTTCGAATTATCGCTTTTGCAACGCATGGATTGGTGCCCGGCGAAATCAATGGCCTGAGGCAACCGGCGTTAGCTCTAACAGCACCTGACGTGGCCGATGTCGACGGCGATGGTCTACTGACCATGGAAGAGATTTTGAGCCTAAAGCTCGATGCCGATTGGGTCATCTTGTCGGCCTGCAATACCGGCACAGGGGCAGGCGCGGGTGCGGAGGCAGCGTCCGGTCTCGGACGCGCCTTCTTCTATGCGGGCACCCGGTCGCTGCTGTTGACCAACTGGTCGGTACACTCAGCCTCCGCCAGCGATCTCGTGAGCGACATTTTCCGTCGGCAGGCAGCAGATAGTAAGCTCAGCCGTGCCGAAGCGTTGCGTCAAGCAATAGTAGCGCTGATGGACGGCCCAGGATACGTCGAGGGCGGTAAGACGTTATTTGCCTATGCCCATCCATTGTTCTGGGCGCCTTATACAATCATCGGTGACGGTGGGATTTAGGAAACCTCTGAACAGCACGCTCGGCCAGTGGCGACAGTGACGCTCGTCGCGGTTTTCGGCAGATTTGCGGCTTGCAGACGTCGATAGGGCGCGGTTCTGGCCCGCATTATCCCTCAAGCGGACGCAATTCGGCTGCGGGCGAG
>JANNSA010000650.1:0-2853 GCA_031402115.1 Hyphomicrobiaceae bacterium
AAAGACCGCCGCACCAGTCAGATTTCCGGGGGCCAGCAGCAGCGCGTGGCGCTCGCCCGGGCGCTGGCACCGAAGCCCAAGGTGCTGTTGCTCGATGAGCCGCTCTCGGCGCTCGACTATAAATTGCGCAAGGACATGCAGATTGAGCTCAAGCGGCTGCAATCAGAAACCGGCATCACCTTCATTTTTGTCACGCACGACCAGGAAGAAGCGCTGACTATGTCAGACCGCATCGCGGTCATGAACAAGGGCCACATCCTGCAAATTGGCGGCCCGCGCGATATCTACGATCGCCCCGCTGAGCGCTTCGTCGCCAACTTCATTGGCGAGACAAACTTCCTTGAAGGCGATCTGAGGGCTGCCAATGGCGCTAACGGCGAGGTGCAGTTGCGGCATGGCGGGATGATTGCCGCGTCGGTCCCGGAAGGCGGCATGCCGCATGGCAAAGTAACGGTGGTGATCCGGCCGGAACATGCTGTGTTGCTCCGCGACACGACGCGCGCGCACGTTGTTGGCCGGTTGGAGCATGCCGTCTACTTTGGCACCGATACGCACTACCATCTCAAACTCACAGGTGGCGAACCGTTCATCGTCCGCAGCCAGAACGCGACTACCGCTGGCGTTGCGTTCACAGTCGGTGAGGACATTGGCATCGGCTTTGCCGATGGTGCGGCGCGGGTGCTGAGGGATTGACATGACAGACACGGTCATGACGGCCCCGGGCATCGGGTCCACAGTCGACAGTCACGCCGAACGTGTGGCAGCGGACGCGGCGCGGCGCGAAGTGCGTGGCCGTTGGTTCTTGTCGCTGCCAGCGATTGTCATCATCATGCTGGCAGCTGCCGGGCCGCTGCTCGTGATGGTGCTGTATTCTTTCCTCACGAAGAATCCCAATGGCAGCGTGATATGGCAGTTCTCGACGCAATCGTGGTCAGAACTGATCCTCACCAAGGATATCTTCGACGACACCTATGGCTGGGCAGACGCGCATTTGCTGGTGTTCTGGCGCAGCATCAAATTGGCCTTCATGACGACTGCACTGACCCTGATCGTGGGTTTGCCGACGGCATACTTCATCGCGACGCGTCCCGAGCGCTATCGCGATGTCTGGTTGTTCCTGATTACGATTCCGTTCTGGACTAACCAGCTGATCCGGACCTTTGCGATCCAGGAACTGATCCGCAAGGACGGCGTCATCAACAACACGCTGTTAACAGTGGGTGCGATCAACGAACCGTTCCGGATGCTGAACACTGACTTCGCGATCGCCTTTGGCATGGTCTATGTGTTCTTGCCGTTGATGGTGCTGCCGATCTACGCATCCATTGAGCGGCTGGACTTCCGGTTGGTTGAGGCGGGCTACGATCTTTACGCCAATCGTTGGCAAGTGTTCCGTCGTGTGATCCTGCCGCTCGTCAAGCCTGGCGTCATCGCCGGTTCGATCCTTGTCTTTATCCCGGCGCTGGGGGCCTATGTGATCCCGCGCGTCCTGGGCGGTGGCAAGCAGATGATGATGGGCAATCTGATTGATCTGCAATTCGGTCAGGGCCGCAATTGGCCGTTGGGCGCCGCCTTGTCGATTACGTTGATGTCCGTCGTGATGCTCGCACTGCTGTTCTATGTGCGTACCGCCGGCGGCAACAAAGGAGCCAAGCTCCATGGCTGACGCAGTCACAACCACTTCGGCTTTACCTCGCGTCGAGTCGATTGCGCCACGTGCCGTCGGCAAGCCGTTTGTCGTGAAGCGTATGCCGGGCTTCACGAGCATGGCGACGTTTGTGTTTGTGTTCCTTTATGCTCCGATCTTCCTGCTGGTGTTGTATTCGTTTAATGCGAACAACTCCCTTTCGGAATGGGGTGGCTTCTCGCTGCGCTGGTACCAGAGCGCGGCTCAGAACGAACAAATCAGGGATGTCGCGTGGCGGTCGTTTGTTATTGCCAGCATCGCCGGCATTCTAGCGACTATTGCCGCGACTATGGCAGCGCTGGCCACAACTCGCGGCAAGCCATTTGCCGGCATGATGGCGATCTTTGGATTGATCAACATGCCGTTGGTGGTGCCTGAGATTGTGACCGGCATTTCGCTGCTGATCGTGTTCGCGCAGATCAAGGTTGCGACTGGCTACACGGGCCTCGGTTTCCTGATCGCGGCGCATACCGCTTTCTGCATTCCGTTTGCTTACCTGCCGATCCGGGCGCGGCTTGAGAGCATGGACACAACTTTGGAGACGGCGGCCGCCGATCTATACGCAACGCCGTGGCAAGCGTTTCGGCGTGTGACCCTGCCGCTGCTGTGGCCGGGCATCATTGCGGGTCTCATGCTCGCCTTTGTCATTTCGCTGGACGACGTCGTGATCACGGAGTTCGTCAAGTCGGGCGGCCAGGACACGTTGCCGACTTACATGCTCGGGCAACTCCGGCGCGAGACCTCACCGGAAATCAACGCCATCTCGGCGGTGTTTTTCGCGGCCTCCGTCGTATTGGTGACATTCTTCTTCTTCCTCAATCGGAAGCGGAACTGAGTCCCGGGCATCACCCCGGGTCGGTCGGCCTTCATACAAGAACCAAAGAACGAGCTAAAGGGAGAGAAGTGCATGGCACGAGGAACATGGGGCGTGGGGGCGGTAGCCGCTGGCTCGCTTTTGGCGGGCGTGGCGCTGTCCGCGCTGCCCGCACGGGCCGAAGGTGTGCTCAATATCTACAATTGGGGCGAGTACACCAGCGCCGACATGCTGAAGAAATTCGAAGAGAAGCACAAGATCAAGGTCATCGTGACCGACTACGATTCGAACGACACAGCGCTTGCCAAGATCCGCGCTGGTGGCCATGGCTATGACATGGTGGTACCGTCAG
>JANNSA010000651.1:0-4085 GCA_031402115.1 Hyphomicrobiaceae bacterium
CTGAAGAAGCTGGTGGCCGAACGCGATCTCGAGATCGAGGTGATGAAGGAGATCGCCGTAAAAAAATTGTGAGCGTGCCGGTCCGCCGCGAACAGGTGGCGTATGCGACACGCCGAGGCCTGTCGCAGCGACGGTCTTGCACGCTGCTGAAGGTTGCACGTTCGACGCTCGGTTACCGGTCGATCAAGGCGGCCCGCGATGGGCCGGTACTGGCACGGATGACGATGCTGTCAGCGCAGTATCCACGTTACGGCTACCGCCGCATCCGGATCTTCCTTGGCCGTGACGGCCACCCGATGAGTCCTGGCCGGGCGCATCGTCTGTGGCGGCGTGCGAAGCTACAGGTTCCGCGCAAGCGTCTCCGCAAGCGGATCGCGACCGGCCGGCCGCGGCCCAAGGCGCCAACGGGTGCGAACCAGGTATGGTCGTACGATTTCGTCTTCGACTGGTGCGCCAGCGGGCCAGCAGTTGAAGTGCCTCACCGTCACCGACGAGTGGACGAAGGAGGGTTTGGCGATCGAGGTCGATGGCCGCATTCGCTCCGGCCGCGTGATCGATGTTCTGTCGCGTCTCGTCACCGAGCGTGGTGCGCCGATGTATCTTCGTTCGGACAATGGGCCCGAATTTGTCAGTCGTGCGCTGCTCAAATGGATCGTCGCGCACGGCATCGAAACGGCATTGATTGATCCGGGTAAGCCCTGGCAGAATGGCTTGGCCGAGAGCTTCAACGGCAAATTCCGTGACGAGTGCCTGTCGTTGGAGTGGTTCCGCTCGCGGGTCGAAGCCAAGGCCGTGATCGAGACGTGGCGGCAGCACAATAACGAGGTGCGGCCGCATTCGAGCCTGGGGTACCTGACGCCTGCCGCATTCGCGGCGAAGATCAGGAACGCAGCGCCCGCCGATGTGACGGAGCGGACCGCTGCGGCTCAAGGGAGCCTTCGCGCTCCGCCCCGTCACATCGAAGACAAACGAGAAGTATCGAGGGCTGATCTCTCAAGCTAAGCGTGGTCCGAAGACGTTGAGCAAGTCAGTCCGTTTGTTCGGTTTGGCTGCAAATATCAGTCCGATCTCACACCTCGGCTTCCGTTAAGACCTAGCCAATATCGTTTGGACGCGCGGTTTGTTGGTGTCCACGCCAGGAAAGGTAAGCACTATGGCAAATGCAGCGAGTTTCGGTTTCGGCACCCAGATCCGGAAATCTCCCTATTTCGATGCAACAGTCCGCTGGGGTGCGACGGCGTTTTCTGTATATAACCACATGTATATCCCGCGCGACTTTGGTGATCCGGAACAGAACTTCTGGAACCTTGTCAATGATGCGATTCTCTGTGATGTCGCGGTCGAGCGGCAGGTTGAAATCACCGGGCCCGATGCTGCGAAATTCGCCCAGATGTTGACCCCGCGCGATCTGTCAAGTCTGGCCGTGGGGCAGTGCAAATACGTGCTGATCACCAATGCTGAGGGTTGCATTCTGAATGACCCCATCATGCTGCGTCTGGCGGAAAATCACTTCTGGATATCGCTGGCCGACAGCGACATCTTGCTTTGGGCACAGGGCGTTGCCGTGCATTCGGGATTGAATGCGACGATCCGCGAACCCGATGTCTCGCCGCTGCAATTGCAGGGCCCGAAGTCGGGCGCGGTGATGCAGGCGCTGTTTGGCGACAACATTTTGGATCTGCGCTACTACTGGCTGCGCGCAGTCGAGCTGGACGGTATTCCGCTGATTGTGTCGCGGACTGGCTGGTCGAGCGAGCTGGGGTATGAGCTTTACCTTCAAGACTCGTCGCGTGGCGATGATCTGTGGGAAAAGATCATTGCCGCAGGCGCGCCCCTTGGCCTGAAACCTGGTCACACCTCGTCGATCCGCCGGATCGAAGGTGGGATGTTATCCTATCACGCCGATGCCGACATCAACACCAACCCTTATGAGCTGGGGCTAGACCGTCTGGTCAACCTGGATATGGAAGCCGAGTTCATCGGTAAGGCCGCTTTGCAGCGCATCCGCGCCAAAGGCGTCAGCCGCAAACAGGTCGGTCTGCGGATTGATTGCACACCGCTGACCGGGCCGAACACCACCTTCTGGCCGATCAGTGCCGCAGGAAACACCGTCGGCAAGGTAACATCAGCCGTCTATTCGCCCCGGCTCAAGCAAAACATCGCGTTGGCCATAGTTTCCGCTGACTGTGTTGAGATTGGCACTTTGCTTGAGGTCCAGACCGCATCAGGCCCAGCCAATGCAACTGTGGTTGAAAAACCGTTCTTTGACCCGAAAAAGAATATTCCGGCTGCCGCTTGAAATTGAAAGTGACGCGCGCTCTCATCCAGATCGTCGCGCTAAAGACTGTGCCTTGATGATGGAAAAATCGAGCCTCTTGGGGCGGAGGACACTGAGGTCTTGTACTTTGAAGCATGGCCGTTCACGCGATCAGCGAAAGGGCTTGCCAATGCTGCATGCTTGCGCAAACCTCGGCCCTAACAGCCCGGTCATCCGGTGGATGTCGGCTTACACCACCCGGGGGACACGACCAGTTGCGTTCACGATCAGCACACGAACGAGGGAAGCTTCATGTCCAACAAGTATCACGCTGTTCGCGATATCGTGTGTGGGGCGGCTGGACCGCTTACCACGGAGAAGTAGTGACCGGCGGAGGTCTGCATCAGGCCGGACGCCCCCGGCGCGACGGTCAGCGTCGGGAATTGTCCGCCCTGGCCGTCGTTCTCGCGTCCGCTCCCATCGATCCAGTAGACGTAAAACTCAGATGTGCCGGCATTCTCGAAAGTGAGGGTGAGCGGCTCCGAGCTGTTCGCGGAGACGACCTGTCCACGCAGCTCACAGCCGGGACCCGGCTCGGCATGGGCCGATACTCCAGCCGTCACTTGCACCACTGCCAGCACCACCGGCAGCGTCAGCACTCTGGTCCATCGCATGGGGAATGACTCACGGGTTGGAAGGAATATGACCGGCATCCACCCGATGACCGGCTTGTTGAGCAGAGATTGCTGCGATGGGCGGGCATTGGCAAGCCCGACCCCCGTCGTGGGCGGCCAGATGGCCCGGAGGCCGGCACGACAGCAAGCCAAGCCGGCGACCCGTCAGTGCCTCATGACGATGAATGACGATGAATGACGATGGTCCGAGCTTGCCAGTTTCTGCGCAAGAGCGCACTATCAGCCAGACGAAGGCCGTCATCCGGTGGATGTCGGTGTATGGGAGCGGGAAAGGGAAACTCGTCGTGAAGCAGTCTCTGGTCGGAACGGTTGTCTGCGTCGCTCTTTGGAGTGCTGCGTCGCCGGCGTTGGCCTATGATGGAATTTTGACCTGCTGGTTCAACGAGAATGGGGAGTACCGGGGCGCAGACGGCGGGAATGGCGAGGTTGGCAGTTTGAAGCGTATCAGCGAATCGGGCGACTATACCTATGGGTTCTTCATCGCCCCGAACAAGGAATGCCCAAAGTCCATCCGGCCCCCAGCGCCGGCTCCCGAAATCGGGACCGTTCTTCATCCCGATGAAGGCGACGTGACCTACTAACACTACTTTGGCAGGTTAGGGGGATGATAACGGTTGGCGGGAAATTTGTGCTCAGTGCGCCCCAGAATTCTCTGCTTTCACGACCCAATCTCAGACGTTTTGCCTTTGTTTTTGAGACTGAAATTCCCGAGATTTATCAACTGCCAAAGTAGTGCTAAGGCCTGTTGACATTCACTTGAGCGCCATTGCGATGGCGACAAGATTGATCATGGCGGCGAAGCTTTGATCGGTCTTGTCGTATCTGGTGGCGATTCGGCGAAACTGCTTCATACGAGAAGTGCGGACTGGGATCATGCCGTCAGATTGATTGACCTATCGAGTCCGCGGGACGAATGACGGCTTATGGCCCATCTCGCCGGCGAGAACGGAAACGGACCCGAGGGGCAAGCTGCCGTCGGTGCCGAATCGCCCTCAAGGCCAGTGTGTTGCAGTGCACAGCGCGATCGCCGGCGTGCCCTGCAGTTTTGCAACGTGAGTGTTGAACACCTGCACTTCGTCGGCAGTGGGTCAAAAGCCACGGCCAGCGACCGTGACAATGCCTCGATGGCCACG
>JANNSA010000652.1:0-2103 GCA_031402115.1 Hyphomicrobiaceae bacterium
GAACCTCCTGGGGGCGTGGGACATGGCGCATATTCTTCTTGCCGATGATGATCAAGCAACGCGTGACCTCGTCGCCCGCGCGCTCGCCGCCGACGGTCACAATGTTGCGGTCACCCAGGATGGGCTCGAGGCACTTGAGCGATTGTCGCGCGGCGGTGTCGAAGTCTTAGTGTCCGATGTCCATATGCCGGGGCTCGACGGACTTTCCCTCGCCGCCATGGCTACCAAGGCCAATCCAAAACTGCGGGTCCTGCTGATGTCAGGCTTTCCCGAGGAGTTGGCCAAGGCCAACGCCATCGGCGCCAACATCGCCGTTTTGGCAAAGCCGTTTGCGCTTGAACAGCTGCGCTCGAAACTCAAGGCGCTTCTGGCGTAGCCGTGGCCAGAGACTGCGGTTTTTTGAGCTGCCGTTCCCGATGAAGGGTATAGAGTCCGGCCGCTATAACAATTCCGATCCCGATCATCGATAGGGCATCGGGCAGTTGATCCCAGATGAAATAGCCGGCCAACAGCGCAAACAACATGCTGAGATACCGGAATGGCGAGGCCGCCGCGATGTCGCCGCTGCGCATGGCGATGGTGATGAAGCCGTAGGCCAGCGTCAGGGCGACGCCGGCCGTCGCCAAAGCCAGCCATTGGCCGGCCGACGGCCACAGCCACGTCTCCCACGGCAGCAGCAGAAAACCCGAGGCAAAGGTCGCCGCCGTCGACATGAGCGTAAGAGAGAGTGTCGGCACAGTGTTCGGGATCTTGCGTGTCACGATATCGCGCAAGGCGACGGTGATCACCGACGCCAGCGCCATGAGTCCAGCGAGGGAAAACGCGCCGGTGCCCGGCCGCAAAATAATGAGAACCCCGGCCAGCCCCGCGAGTGCTGCAAGCCAGCGCCGCCAGCCAACATGCTCACCGAGAAATATGGCACCGGCCGCCGTTACGACCAGCGGTGTAATCTGAGCAATCGCCAGGGCATCGGCAATCGCCATCGCAATGAGTGACCCCAGGAAGAGCAGCGTCGACAAAACTTCGGCCGCCATGCGCACGCCAAGAAGGCCGGTTGGTGCACCGGAGGGAACCCGCAATCCGCCATAGACAAGGCCGAATGCCAACACCAGGATGATCGAAAAGCCATTTCGAACAGCGATGATTTCGCCCAGCGGCAGCGCATCCGAGGCTATTTTGACGAGCACGTCGGACGTCGAAAAGCTCGCCATGGCCAGCGCCATGGCGGCAATTGCTTTCAAGTTGCCGTCAGTTTGGGAGAGCATTGAGTTGCCAGGTTAGCACGCGCCTTAACGCGCGGCGCGTGGCAAGGCTCACCATATCTTCGAACGAATGCGCAAGACTTTTCAACGCGCACCGCAGGTCGCAGATGTGTTTGAAGATTGCGCCGCGCAGGGGATTGAACCGGCTTGCTCGATGAAAGGTCTGGCCATCACATCGGGTAGGGTTTGCGGACTTCATAACCGGCATAGCCGGATCGGGCCGGCTGATCGTTTTCTTCATGGCTGACCCGTGCCGCCTGTTCCGGTTCGCGGTGCGGGGTCTCCCGCGGGAGCGCCGGCGTCGTCCTGGCAAGGCTGAAGATGTGGGCCAGAAAGGCCTGGGCAAGGCCGAGCAACAGGCCGGCCAATGCACACACGGGGATGATCACCATCGCTGGAACGTCTGCCCGCTCGAACGGCGGCTGCGGAGCAAACAGACGGCGCGTGATGGCCATGTTCTCCAAGCGTTGATCGAGATCGCGAAGCTTGGCGGTCTCCACGGCCATTGAGCGATCACGAGATGCCATGGTGTTTTCCAGTTTTGCCTTGAGCCCGGTCAGGCTGGGCTTCAAACTGGCTATGTTCTGTTCCCGAACGATTTGCTGTTTTTGAAGCTCGGCGCGCGATTTCTCGATGGTCAGCTTTTGCACCGTCTGTTCGCGCTGATTGCTTGCGAACTCATTTTCCAGCCGCGACCGCTCAATTGGCGAGTCCATCGTCAGAAATTGTTCAAGCTTGTCGCGTTCTTCGGCCACGCGTTCTTTCTCAACATCAAGCAGCATGAGCGTCATGGCTTCGCTACCCGACGCCGTGTTCTGGGCGGCGGCAATCCTGTTTTTCG
>JANNSA010000653.1:0-9211 GCA_031402115.1 Hyphomicrobiaceae bacterium
CCTGCCGCTGACGCCAGCTGAGATCGCGGAATCGGCGATTGGCGCAGCTAAGGCCGGCGCGGCGATCGTGCACTTGCATGCGCGCGACCCGAAGGATGGGCGGCCAAGCAGCGACCCGGCGGTCTACAAATTGTTCCTGCCGGAGATCCGCAAAAAGAGTGATGTGATCATCAACATCACCACCGGCGGCGGCCAGGGCATGTCGATCGAGGACCGCACGGCGGCCGCCATGACATTCGAGCCGGAGCTATGTTCGCTCAACATGGGCTCGATGAATTTCGGCCTCTATCAGATGGCGGCCAAAAAGCGGACCTGGAAATACGATTGGGAAGTGCCGCATCTGGAGAAGTCGCGCGACGCGATCTTCCGCAACACGTTTGGCGACGTGGAAGTCATCACCAACCGGCTCGGCACCGAGCGTGGCGCCCGCTTCGAGTTTGAATGCTACGACATCGGCCACATTTACAGTCTGGCGCACTTCCTGGAGCGCGGCTTGGTCAAGGCGCCCCTGTTTGTGCAGTTCGTGCTTGGCATCCACGGTGGCATCGCTGCCGAGCCCGAGCATCTGATGCACATGAAGTCGACCGCCGACCGCGTGCTCGGCGACGCCTATACCTTCTCCGTCGCGGCAGCTGGACGGGCGCAATATCCCCTGGTGACACTCGCGGCCATTCTTGGCGGCCACGTCCGCGTCGGCCTGGAGGACAATCTCTTTCTCGGCAAAGGCAAGCTGGCCAAGAGCAACGCCGAGACGGTGACGCAGATCCGCGAAATCCTCAACTTGCTGTCGCTCGACGTGGCGACGCCCGACGAAGCGCGCGCCATGCTGGCGCTCAAAGGTCGGGCGTTGGTCAAGATCTGAGCGGGTTTTGCCTGTCACGACACCATATTCATGTCGTGACAGGGCATCAGTGAACTTCAGCAGCCTTTCGACTTTTCGGCAGCAACGATGCGCTTGATGACCTTGCGCTGGTTCGACGACAACGGCACGTCGCCAACATCATCATAACTGCAGCCGGCATTGCCGAACTTCTTAATTGCGCGTTTGGTCTTGAAGCAATAGCCCCCGTCTTTGTAGATACCGTTGCGGGCCTCGTAAAGGTCGTTGCAGCTCCAATCGAAATAATCGTCGGCGGCGAGGGTCGGCGTCGCAGTGGCCAAGCTGACCAGCATGAGGCCAGCGGTGGCGAAGGCAGCAGCAGTGAGCAAACGACAGGCGCGCATGGTGGGCTCCGTCTATGGGTTCTCGTTCAGTGCTAAATGGCGTGTCCAGCGTATTGGAAAGTGACCGAGCGCATTCGCTTGGTCAACGGAGCCTGCACTGCAAGACCGGTGCCGCATCGGGCCAGTTTACACAACGCTTACAGATTGCTCACGCGGCGATCGAAAAGTATGCAATCTCGCCACCCGCTGTTGACGATCAATCACTCCGGATGAGTAAGATATTCAATTTTTCAGCAATCGTTCTCACGCTCGGCAGCAACGATTTGTCTCACGGTTGCACGTTGATTCGTCGACAATGGCACATCGTCTTGATCATCGTATTCGCAGCCAGCATTGCCAAACATCTTGATGGCTTTTTTGCTACCAAAACAAAAGCCCGCGTCTTTATAGATGCCATTTCTTTCGCGATAAAGCTCCTTGCAGCTCCAGTCAAGATACTCATCACCATCGTCGGCGATTGCAGTTGTGGCCAACAGGCCCGGCGTTGACAGGCTCACCAAAGCTAAACTTGCAACTAGTAGCAACAGACGTATACGCATGAATTGCCCTCCTCTAGCTTCCCACTGGCCATAAAGTGCAGAGCCCAGCAGTCCAGAAATTGTCCCAGTGGTCCGTCTAAGTCAACAGGTCTGCTGCGGCGCGCGTTGGCCAGCATTACGTTGGTTAACATGCATGCTGATTATACGTGCCGCGTTCGGATTGGTTCGGTTCGTGAATTGCAGCTGTTGACGATCAATCACGCGGAACACAGGGGAATCCGGTGAACGTTGTTTCTGACTGATCAGGCTGGCCAGGAAGTCGTCGTCCCAGGCCGCGACCTTGCGTTTGAGGCGCATGCTGTCTTTGCCGGGCGCGGCGCAGCAAGTTTCTGGCCATGTGCTTGACGGTGGCGAAGTTGGCGGGCGCGTTGGCCTTGCGGATGCGGCACTCGTCGTCGCGGAACACCATGTCCATCACCCAATACAGACCGTTTTCGATGCCCCACTGAGCACGGACCGCAGCGCCGAGATGCAAGGCTTGCGGTCCCTGTAACCATTGGCCTTTTGCTCGAAGAAGAACTCCTCCACGTCGTCGCGCAACGTGCCTTGATTGCCCTTCAGCGCGAGAACGTAGTCAGCCTCCTTGGCGATGATCTTGGCGGCGATCTCACGCTGGCAGCCCATCGCGTCGATGGTGACCGTCGCCGCCTTGATGGTGAGCAGATCAAGCGGCTGCGGGATCGCCGTGATCTCGTTCGACTTGGCGTCGACCTTGGCTTGGCCCAGCACAACGTTCTGGCCGCATGACCACGCCGAGATCATGTGAATGGGCGCCTTGGCACCGCCCTCCTGGTAGCTGCGCCGCAGCGTCTTGCCGTCGATGGCGATGATACCAGCCGACAATCCCGTCAGTTTGCTGACCCAGGCGATGAAACAACTCTGGAACTGCTCGGCATCGAGCGCCGCGAAGATGGCGCCGAGCTGATCATGCGACGGCGTGCCGTCCTTGAACGGACGGAAGCGCCGCAGCAGCGCCAGCCGCTTCTCGCCGAACCTCGCGATCTCGACCCAGCCATCGCAGTCAGCCAGCACCGCGAGCAGCACCAGCAGTAGAATTTCATCGAGCGGATAGAGCACTTTGCCGCGCTGGCGGTAGTCATCAAACACTTCAAACGGCCAAGAAAATCGACAACCTGATCGAAGCACCGAGCGGCTTTCGCCACCGCTTGCCGTCCCGCCATGGCCGTGATCCTTCTCGCAAATCAAGAGGATCCCCACAGATCCAGCGTTCGCCCGGCCTGTCACCCACGGATTCACTCAATCGCCCTGCTGCGGAACATGGCATGCGTTGACCTGAGCGCCGTGATCGGGGATCGTATTCTGCGACCGTATTGCATCAACCTGGCAGTCTGCGCCCGTCATGTCCCGCCGCCCCATCACACTTGCCATCCTCTCGGCGCTGACCATTCTCACTGGCTCGCCAGCTGAGGCTGCGTGCCAGAAAGAGGATTTCGCCGCAGTTGTCGATCAGTCGGGCACCGTGCTGCGGACGCTGAACGATGAGAACAAGCGACCATTCCAGGACAAGCTCAGGCTGCTCAAAACCAAGTTTGCCTGGACCGACCAGCAGTTCCTGACCGAAGCCAAGCCCTACGTCATCGACGACAAGATCAAGGCCTTCGATACCGAGGTTGCCGGCCTATTGGAACAGATCAACACGCTCGGCGACACCAGTGGCGCAACGCTGCCCGACTGCGCGGTGCTTGACAGCTTGAAGGGTAACCTCAGCCGTTTGGTGGATGTCGTCAAAGCCAAGTGGCTGTACATGACCGGCAAGATTGACGCGGCACTGAAGTAGCGGCGCGGACACTGCGGAGCCTGCCATGTCCAAGGTACAACGCAGAACTGATGCCAGCCCGCGCGCAATTTCGCTCTTCAATCTTTGCAAAGGGCTCAGGCTGCAAGGCGGCCTGGCCGGCATGCCGATCAGAGCAGTCCTGGCCGTCTTCGGTTAGGATTTATGCGGTTTGGTCTAACACCAACCTTCACACACCATGACTCGTGATGGCTCCGATGCGGTGAGTGGGCGGACCTAGCCACGCCCTGTGCCTGGTACGTGTCAGTTTCCCAGCCTGCCACACCCACCGCCGTCATCGGTCAACATCAACGCGGGTTGGTGCTAGGCTTCTGGCTGTAACTCACCGTCACACGGCAAGCGCTCGCGTCGGCACGGGGCTTTACGCGCGCCCGCTTCCCGGGAATGGCGGATTGCCGCCCAGGGGGCCTTATCCGCCTTACGGGCCTATGGTGCCAGGGCAAAGGCCAGCATGCTGACGACAGCCGCTTGGATCAGGCAGGCGACGCGGTAGAGGCCGAGGCTACGGCGGATATCAGCGGCGGTGAGATCGGCGCGGCCGTCGCCCATGTAATCATCGTGGATCAACTTGCCGCTGTAGATGCGCGGGCCTGCCAGTTTGTAGCCGAGTGCGCCGGCCATGGCAGCCTCGGGCCAGCCGGCATTGGGAGACTTATGGCGGCTGGAATCACGCCAGACGGCGCGGACAGCATCGCCTGCCGAGGCACCTGGCAAGGCCAGCGTCGCCAGGGTCAGCCACAGCGCCGCCAGCCGCGATGCCGGCAGATTGACCAGGTCATCAAGCCGTGCAGCCGCCCAGCCGAAGGCCAGATAGCGTTCACTTCTGTGGCCAATCATGCTGTCGGCGGTGTTGATGGCCTTGTACAGCGCAGAGCCTGGCAAGCCGCCAACGACCATCCAGAATACCGGCGCCACGACGCCATCGGCGAAGTTCTCAGCCAGACTTTCAACCGCCGCTCGCGCGACACCCGCGCTATCCAGCGCCGCCGTGTCGCGGCCGACGATCATGCCGACGGCGCGCCGGCCAGCTTCCACGCCGCCCGTCTCGAGCGCCTCCGCTACCGCCGTGACGTGATCATCGAGGCTGCGCTGCGCCACCAGTGAGCTTGCCAACAACGCCACCAGCAGGATCGTCAGCCAGCCATCAAACAGCCAGCCTGTCAGCACATGCAAGAGCCAAACTAGGCCCCAGCTCAGCCCGGCGACGATCGACAGCAGCAAGACCAGGGCCACGATGCCACCCGCCCGGCGGCGCGCGAAATCCCAGCTATCGCGGTTGCCGGCTCGCTCGAGGCCATCGATCAGCGCACCGATCCAGGTCACCGGGTGACCGATCGCGGCATACAGGGCTGGCGGATAGCCGCAGGCCACTTCCAGCGCCAGCGCCGCGAACGCGAGTAAGGGTGTCATGGCTACTCGTCAGCGCGCCTCGAGATAGCCAGGCGGCAGTGGCGGCAGGCCGTCACGCGTCCCGATCCGGGTGGCGACAATCGACGGCGCGCCGACTGTTTCCGGTGACACCAGACCCGCCGAAATCACCAGCTTTGCGGCGTCGTCAATCTTCATGTCGAGCATGACCACCTCGTGGCGCGGTACGTAAATGAGATAACCTGTGGTCGGATTGGGCGCACACGGCAGGAAAGCGGCAATCACCGAATTGCCGCCACCAATCTTGTCCGCAACTTCGCCCCGCGCCTCGCCCGCCACAAAGACGATCGACCACATGCCCTTGCGCGGGAACTCCACCAGACCGACTTGACTGAACGAGTTACCTTCCTTGGACAGCACGGTCTCGAAAATCTGCTTCAGTGAGCCATAGACGCCGCGCACGATCGGCATGCGACCAAGGACCATCTCGCCGTAACTGACGATGGTCCGGCCGAGTAGGTTGGCGGTCAGCGCGCCGATCAGCGTCAGGCCGACGATGGCGAACAGCAATCCAACGCCCGGAATCGCTACATCAGGTAATTGCGGAATCGAGCCCGGCAGCAATTGGTCGAGCCACGCTAGAATGTCTGGCGTCAGCGGCTTAACCCAGGCGTCAATGAAATTGATCGCCCACCAGACAATGTACAACGTGATGGTAACGGGACCAGCAATGATCAGGCCAGTCAGGAAGTAGTTACGCAGCCGCGCGCCAACCTTCAGCGGCGCGGCCGGTGCGTCAGCCGCCAAGCTTGCCAGGCTCGGCGCCGGTTCATCGCCACCAGCCTCGCCCGCAGCACTGCTGCCGCTTCGACCATCCCGGTCCGCATCCATGCTGTGCGCCCTCGGTGCCACGTACTTGCCCCCGCCGGGCGGCGCGGCGCCTTCGGACTACCGCGTGATCAGCAAACAGTCTACCCCGGCGGCCTGCAATTGCGCGCATAACTTGGCCGGTTTGCGGGCGTCCTGATACGGGCCCAGCGTCACTTCGTAGAAGGTACCCATGTTGCCGAGCGTCACCGGCGCAACGCCAATTGGCGTGACGCCGAGCAGCGACGCATGCTCAGTTTGCAATCGAGCAACGAGTTGTTCCGCTGCCTCAGGCGTGCGCAAAGCAGCCAAGCGCAATGAATGCGCGCCTGCAGCCGCAACCGCAGCGACTCGTCGCGGCTTGGCCGCCGACGCATCGGGACTTGGCAACGCTGCCAATTCGCTGGCTGCCGTCGTCGAATCCCAGCCGGATGCCGCCGGCGCCAAAGGTTCGATGTTGGCGGTCTCGGCGGACGGCGATGGGGCTTGCGGGACGGTACCGGCAGTCGCCGGCGCGCCACCAAACAGGCTGGCAAAGAAGTCGCCAACACTGGCTTGCGGCACTGCATTACCGGGCGCGCCTGGTCCGGCTGCAAGCGGTTCCGCCGCTAAGCCAACTGCGACGGCTGCGGACTCTGGTGCCCGCACCGCATCAGGGTTCCATGCTGACACGATGGGAGCCGCAGCGTCAGCATCGCCACCGGCAGCCTCGACGACCTTGCCGCGCTTGGTTTTGACGACCGTGTCCCAAGCCTCTTGCGGTTCTTGCTCGCTTGCTGCGACGGCGACCGGGGCCGGGGCCGGTTCTGGCAGCGGTTCTGCGACAGCCTCAACGCTGACCACCGGTTCGGATACGCCGGCCTCGGCAAAGTCGCGTCTGGCGCGGTCCTTGAGGCCAGCCGCCTCATAGGCCTGGCCACGCGCCATCAGCGCCTCGACTTGCTGCTCCGGCGTCAAGTGCTTGCGATACAGGCTTTGCGTCAGGTCGGCGATCGCGAGGGCGTTGCGGCCGGACCGCGCATAGGCGAGCCCACGATAATAAGAGATACGCGCGTGCGCCTTAGGGTCGCCAGCGGCTTTAGCCAGTTCGGCCGTCAGCGCTTTGATGCCATCGTCGGACTTGCCTGAACGCAGCAACTTCAGCGCCGGCGCCAGCCGCTTGTCAATTGCATCACCGGCAATCGCATCACTGGCATTGGCTGCCTTCGTCGTGGCGGTGCTGGCCTCTTGCGCCCGCGCGACATCGGCGGCGCTCAATCCCCAGCCAGGACTAAGCACCAGACCCAACCCGATCACCCATCGGTTCACGAAGCGCATGATGTTGCTCCTGCCGGCGCGCCACGCAGCCTTCGCCCTCTACTGACCATACCCTAAGCCAGCTGCAACCGTCACGCAATCAACAGGCTGGGTTATGCAACGGCAAGTCGTGATGATATCGCTTGAAACCAGGAAATGTGGATAATTTTGCGGTGGGAGAAGAGCCATGCCATTCCGCGATGACGAACGCGCACTGGCCACGGAAGTTGTCACGGCCTTGCTGCGGCAAGGCGCCGTGATCGCTACCGCTGAATCCTGCACGGGCGGCCTGATAGCGGCGCTGATCACGGAAATTCCCGGCTCGTCGGCGGTGTTTGATCGCGGCTTCGTCACCTATTCCAACGCCGCCAAGATCGCCATGCTCGACGTGCCGGCAGCGGTCATCGACCAAGACGGCGCCGTCAGCCAGGCATGCGCATTGGCTATGGCCGAGGGCGCGCTGGTGCATTCGCTGGCAACAATCGCAGTGGCCGTGACCGGCATCGCGGGTCCTGGTGGCGGCAGCCCGGCCAAACCCGTCGGACTTGTGCACAGCGCCGTCGCCATGCGCGGCGTCACGCCGTCGACGCAGCACCAGGAACTCCAGTTCGGCGACATTGGCCGCACCGGAATTCGCTCCTCCACTACCATTGCCGCGTTGCGCCAAGTCCTGGCAACGCTCAAGCTGAGCGCGTAAACTTGGTCAGCTGCTTCCTTCAAGCGCCGACGGAAGTTGCCGTTGCCGCTGTGGACGCAATAAGCGGGCGCTTGCCGTGAATCGCGTCGGCACGCGCCTCGAAGGCGACGGTGAACTTACGGAATGCCTTGTCAAACATCGCGCCCATCAGGATCTGCAAGGGCAGCGACTTGAACTCGTAGGCGATGAAAAACTCCACCGTTGAACCGTGCCCATCTTCCGCATCCCGGAAGGTCCAGCGGTTTTCCAGTGAGCGGAACGGCCCATCGACGTAATGTGCCAGGATCACGCCATTGGGCCGATCCAGTGTCACGTCGCTGATGAATGCCTCGTGCAATGGCCCATACCCAACCGCCATACGCGCCAGGATACGCTCACGGCCACCGTCCAGCGCCTCGCGCGTCTTGACCTTCAGGCTCTCGCACAGCGGCACGAATTCCGGATAGCGCTCGACGTCGGCGACGAGGTCGAACATCGCCTTGGCTGAATGCGGCACGATGCGCCGGGTCAAGAAGGAGGGCATCGTGAGGGCCTCGCCAGTGTCTCGGCCAGAGCTCAACCCTGACCGCATCAGCACTTCTAATCACCTGGAAACATAAGAGCTTCCGGCGATTCAGGAGCTGCGGGGCGATGTCGCAGCCGGTCGTTGCATGGCGTGACGGGCCGCCTGCAGTCGCGCGAAATCGGCGCCGGCATGATGCGACGAGCGCGTCAGAGGGCTCGCCGACACCAGGAGAAATCCTTTGGCCATCGCCATGCGCTCCAGTCCGGCAAACTCATCAGGCGTCACAAAGCGATCGATCGCGGCGTGTTTGCGCGTCGGTTGCAGGTACTGGCCAATCGTCAGAAAGTCGATCTCAGCCGAGCGCATATCATCCATCACCTGCAGGATTTCGTGCCGTTCTTCACCCAAGCCGACCATGATGCCGGACTTGGTGAACATCGCCGGATCCAGTTCCTTGACGCGCTGTAACAGCCTGAGCGAATGGAAGTAACGGGCACCGGGGCGGATTGTCAGATACCGCGACGGCACGGTCTCTAGATTGTGATTGAAGACGTCGGGCCGCGCTGCCACCACAACTTCCAACGCGCCCGGCTTGCGCAGGAAGTCCGGCGTCAGGATTTCCACGGTGGCCGCTGGCGCTGCCGCCCGGATAGCGCGGATCACCGCGGCAAAGTGCGCCGCGCCGCCATCGTTCAGGTCATCGCGATCGACGGATGTGATGACGACGTGCTTCAGGCCGAGTTTGGCAACGGCGTCACCAACGCGGCCCGGCTCGCCGCTGTCGAGCGCTTCAGGCATACCGGTGCGGACGTTGCAAAAGGCGCAGGCGCGCGTGCAGGTATCGCCCATGATCATCATGGTGGCGTGCTTCTCGGTCCAACACTGACCGATGTTGGGAC
>JANNSA010000654.1:0-2444 GCA_031402115.1 Hyphomicrobiaceae bacterium
CACAAGGCCCAGGACGACAGTTGTGCGTGGTGCGGCAGCTTCGGATGTGAACGCGAGCTGTTCGATATGAGCTCCTCGCTATGAACACCAGTGCGCCAGCGGCGAACACCGCGCCAGCCGCCAACCGCCGGCTTGGCATCCTGCTGGTGCTAATTTCCACGCTGGCGTGGAGCTTCTCGGGTCTGTTCGCGCGGCTGGTCAGCGTTGATCTATGGACCGCGACCTGGTTCCGGGCGATCGTAGCGGCGATCTTCTTGGCCTGCATTCTGCTGGTGCAGCAGCGTGGCCGGGCGCCAGCAGCGCTGTTGCATGCGGTGCGCGCGGCGCCGATTTCCATCGGGCTCGGCGGCCTGTCGATGGTGCTGCTGATGGCGGCGTTTTTCACCACCTCCGTGGCCAACGTCGTAGTAATCTACGCCACGGCACCGTTCTGGGCAGCGCTGATGACGTGGCTGCTGTATGGCACACCAATCAGTGGCCGCACCATGATCGCCGCAGCGGTGGCGTTGGCTGGCGTAGCGACTGTAGTCGGTGGCTCCATCATCACCAATCCAGGCTGGGGCGATCTGCTGGCTTTCGGCATGACCATCACTTTCATCGGCTCAGCCGTCCTGCTTGGCCACTCGCCCGACGCCAATTCCGGCGCGGTGACGGTGTGGGCGTGCATCTTGTGCATCGCGCTGATCGGACCGTTCGCCACTGCCGCCGCTCTCACACCCATGGATATGCTGTGGCTTGGCTTGTTTGGCATATGCTCAAGCGGCCTCGCTTACATCTGTTTCATGGCCGGCACGCGGCTGATTCCGGCGACCGAGGCCGGCCTGATCGGCGTGCTGGAAGTACCGCTGGCGCCCTTGTGGATGCTGCTGGTGTTGGGTGAAGTGCCGGCCAACACAACGCTGCTTGGCGGCGCCTTGATCGTCGCGGCGATCGTCTGGCACCTTGTCACGCAACGCAATCAAGTTAGCGCAGAAGTTGGAACGGTGAAGCCATGACTATGCTGCTGCGTCACCGTGAGGCCCTGCTCGGCATCATCATTGCGGCGCTGATCGTCGGCATTGGCCTGTTCTATCCGGAGTTCGTGACGCCATCGAGCCTTGCCGGCGTGCTCAACGAGACCGGTTTCCTGTTCATGATGGCACTGGCGCAAATGGTCGTCATCCTGACGCGCGGCATTGATCTATCGGTCGCCGCCAACATGGCGCTGACCGGCATGCTGGTCGGCATGCTCAACACCGTGACGCCAGACCTGCCCGGCATCGGCTTTGCCGTCGCCGCCCTGGTGATCGGCGCGCTGCTCGGGATGCTCAATGGCGGGCTGATCGCTGGATTGGGCATTCCACCCATCGTTGTGACGCTTGGCACGCTGGCGATTTATCGCGGCATGATCGTTGTCATCGCTGGCGGCAATCAGATCAACGCTAGCGAGATGAGCGCCAGTTTCGCTGGCTTCCCGAAGCTGGCGCTGTTTGGCCTGTCCAGTGTGTTCTGGCTGGCGCTGCTGGTAGCGGGCGTGCTGTGGCTGTTTCTCGGCTACACGCGCACTGGGCGTGGGCTTTACGCGGTCGGCGGCAACCCGGTCGCGGCGCGCTATTGCGGCATCGATCTTGGCCGCCAACAAGTGCTGGTTTATGCCATCTCGGGCGCCATTGCCGGCCTGTGCGGCTATCTGTGGGTGGCGCGCTACGGTGTTGCTTATTCTGAGATCGCCTCGGGCTATGAGCTGACTGTGATCGCGGCTTGCGTGATCGGCGGCGTCTCCATCGCCGGCGGCATCGGCACGGTCGCCGGCACCTTGCTTGGAGCACTGTTCCTTGGCGTCGTCGTCAACGCGTTGCCGGTCATTGACGTTTCGCCATTCTGGCAAATGGCGATCTCGGGCGCCGTCATACTCGCCGCCGTCGTGCTCAACACGCGCAGCGAAGTTAAAGCCGCCAAACTGATCCTGCCGGAAGCGCGGCGCGCCGCCGCTGGAGGTGCACGATGAGCGAGACAACGGAAACCGGCACGGGCGCCAACCGCTACGAGGTCGCCGACGCGCGGCCGCGCGGGCTGGCTGACTGGTTGCTCGCCTGGGAAACCATCCTGGTGCTGCTGCTGATCGCCGTGATCGTCATCAACACCTGGATTTCGCCGTACTTCCTCGACGTCTACAATCTCTCCGACGCCACCTTTGCCTTCTCGGAGAAGGCAATTGTCGCGCTCGGCATGGCGCTGCTGATCCTGGTGCGCGAGATCGACTTATCAGTCGCCGCCATCATCGCCTTGTCCTCCGTATTCTTGGGCATGGCCGCCAGCGCTGGCGTGCCGACGCCGGGCCTGATCCTGGTCGGGCTGGCGGTTGGCGCCATTTGTGGCACCTTCAACGCCGTGCTGGTGACGCGTGTTGGCCTGCCGTCCATCGTCGTCACCATCGGCACCATGTCGCTGTTCCGCGGGCTGGC
>JANNSA010000655.1:0-1946 GCA_031402115.1 Hyphomicrobiaceae bacterium
CTTTATGCTATTTACGATGCTGTGAAACTGTCGCTGCCCGGTGCCGCATTGCGAACGCTGACAGAAGAAGGCCCGGCACTGCAGGAAGTGATCAGTTTCGCGCGAACTCAAATTCCACGGTGGCGCAATCAGGCTGATCCCATCGGGCACTTCATCGCCGCCCTTGGCCCCAACACTGTATCGGGACTCGTCAACCATACTTCGGACCTTAGCCCGCGCGAGGCCGAGATTGCCCGCCTGCTGGGCGATGGTCTGGCAAACCGTGACATAGGCACCCGCCTGTCGATGGCACCTGACACGGTGAAATGGCACCTCAAGAACATCTTTGGCAAGCTTGGGGCCGACAACCGCACGCAAGCCGTTTTGCGTCTGCAACAGATCGGGCTCGGCGGCATCACCCAAAAGGGTGACTAGATTGTTGCGCCGTTACCCGGAAGGGTCGGGACATACATTTGGCGACATGCAACGCTGACGGAGTTGACATTCAAATGGGGACGCCATGCGACCACTCGCCATTGCCGTGACACAGATGGCGTGCAGCTGGAACCGGGCCGACAACATTCGTCAGGCCAGCGCACAGATCGAGCTTGCCGCCGAAAAGGGCGCGCAGGTGGTGCTGTTGCAAGAGCTGTTCGAGACGCCGTTCTTTTGCATCGACAAAGACCCCGCTTACAACAGCGAGGCGACGAAGGTCGCCGCCAACCCCGCGATTGCCGCGATCAGACCGCTGGCGAAGAAGCTGAACGTCGTGGTGCCGGTTTCCTTCTTTGAGTTGGCCGACGATGGCCGCCGCTTCAACTCGCTTGCGATCATTGATGCCGATGGCGAAGTGCTGGGCGTCTACCGCAAATCGCACATCCCTGACTTTCCGGCTTATGACGAGGCATTCTACTTTGCGCCCGGCGATACCGGTTTCAAGGTTTGGGATACCAAACACGTCAAGCTGGGCTGCGGGGTTTGCTGGGACCAGTGGTTCCCCGAAGCGGCCCGGATCATGGCGCTTTCCGGGGCGGAGTTGCTGATGTATCCGACGGCGATTGGCAAGCCAACCGAGCCCACGACGGATCAGCCCACCAATTCCAAACCGCACTGGCAGCAAACCATGCAGGGTCATGCGGCGGCCAATATGGTGATTTTGGCCGCATCAAACCGGGTTGGTGTTGAGACCGGGCGTGAGCATGAAACCAAATTCTACGGCGGCTCTTTTGTAGCCGATGCCACCGGGACCAAGATTATGGAACTGGATGAAGTGACGCCGGGAGTTGCCGTGACCAGCTTTGATCTGGATGAGATTGCTCGGTTTCGCAAATACTGGGGGATATTCCGCACCCGCAGGCGTGATCTTTACCAGCCAATCTTGTCGCAGGCGGAACCTGCTTATCTGTCTGTTAGGTAGGGGCAATGACAACCGGCTTTGTCTTTCACGAGCTTTATCTCTGGCACAACACCGGCAACGGGGCGCTGCTGTTTCCGTCCGGTTTGACAGTGCAGCCGGGCGAACACGCAGAGAATCCCGAGGCCAAGCGCCGGATGAAAAATCTGCTGGAGGTGTCGGGCCTGACGGATCATCTGGTCACTTTGAAGCCACGTCCCGCCACTGACGACGAGTTGGCCCGCTTTCACACCCGCGCCCATATCGACAAAATCCGCACGATGAGTGCCAATGGCGGCGGCGATGCCAGCGAACTGACACCTTTTGGCGCCGGCAGTTTCGAGATTGCCAAGTTGGCGGCCGGCGGCGCGATTGTGGCGCTGGAGGCGGTGTTGAGTGGTGAGATGAAGAACTCTTACGCCTTGATCCGCCCGCCGGGGCACCATGCGCTGGCCGATCTGGGGATGGGGTTTTGCCTGTTTGGCAACGCGCCGATTGCCATTCATCATGGCCGCGCCGTGCATGGCTTGGGTCGCGTTGCCGTGGTCGATTGGGACGTCCATCACGGCAATGG
>JANNSA010000656.1:0-13410 GCA_031402115.1 Hyphomicrobiaceae bacterium
CGTTGTCGGCGACGCGCTCAATGTTGTAAGGGGGATAAGTTGGCGCCTCGGCGATGTTGGCAGGCAGCTGGTCAAGCAGACCGAGCAGGCGGTCAAAGCCAACGGTGGCGCGGTAGAACGGGGTGGGGTCAAAGCTTCGCATTGTTCGCTGTCCTCGGTTGTGAGCAACTCAGTTCATTCCGCCCGACAACGGGCCGGAAAGCGCTGGCCACCCAGAGTGGCGTGACCGGCAACCCATGATTTGGTTGGCGTTTCCCGGATTTCAAGGGCACGCAATGACCCTGCTTTCGCCGCAAAAATGAACAGCTGATGAACGAACCTGGCGGTTGCGGTTCATGGGACCTATGGCACCGCTGACAATCGATGGATTGCGCCGGAGTGGAAGCCATGTTTGACCGTTGTCTGCCTGCCATCGCCCGCAGTGCGCTGATGGTGCCGCTCGCGCTGGCGGTCATTTTGCCCGGGCTAATGATAGTCTCGCCGCAACCGGCCGCCGCCCAGGCGCTGCGGTTTGATTTCGATCTTGGTTGGGAAGACCCGCCGCCGCGCCGCTGGCGGCCGCTGCCGCCGCTCATGCCGCCCAGATTTGACGAACAGGACGACACGGAACTGTACGCCGACCTGCCGCCCCCGAACCGGCGCATGCGCCATCGTCTCCGCCAGCGACTCGAACATATGCGCGCTCGTCAGATCGTGCGGGTACCCTACGGCGCGCCGCACTGGCAGTCCTATCCCGAAGACGACGATGTATCGGACGACGTACTCGACAACGCCGATGGCAATGGCGAGGTCTACGCCTCGATTCCCGATGAACCGGCGCCCGTGAACTCCTACGGCGGCTACCCGCAAGCTGATTCGCAGCCGCCGATCTATGCCGAGCCCTTGCACGAGCCCGAAGTTCTACCGCAATATGTGCCGCGCCCGGCGCCGTTGCCACGCCGGACCGTAGTCGTCACGCCACCCGCAACGAAGTACACCGCGCCAAAACCAGTGCCGGCAAGACCACTGGCCGCCAAGCCCAAGCCAAAGCCGCAGGTGTTCGCCAAGCAGGTGCCGCCAGCGCTGATCGCGCCGCTGCCACCGAAGGCCACCAAGCCGGCGGCCGTTCCACCCGCAACGGCGCGCAACTGCCCCAAGGGCACAGAGATCGAGAAGCGGCTGATCGCCGATGGCTGGACCGGGTTCGCCGAGCCGGAGAAGCGCACGTCCACGGTACTGATGACCGCAAAGCGTGATGGCGTCGCCTATCGGCTAACACTCGACCGCTGCACCGGCGTGGTGCTGTCAGCCAAGCTACTCAGCAACAAACAAGCCGCCAATTAGACGGTAGCGATCCGCGGGCGAACTCAGTTGCTGTTGGGCTATGCAGCGGCACGATAAACGCGCTAGATCGTTGCAGGAGCCGATGTTGGCGCGAGCCGTAGAGCAAGGCCACCGGGAACGTGGGGGCGTGCTCGACATGTCGGATCTGGTGACTTTGGCGCGCAATCCGGTGCCGAACGGCGCTGTCACCGGCATGCTGCAAAGCCATGACGGCGCGCCGTTGCGGTTCGCACGTTGGCAGGCGAGCCGTTCGCCCCGGCGCGGCACCGTGTGCCTGTTCGGCGGCCGCACGGAATTCATCGAAAAGTACTTTGAGGCCATCGCTGATTTGCGCCGGCGCGGCTTTGCCGTGGCGACTCTGGACTGGCGCGGACAAGGCGGCTCGGTGCGGGAACTGCGCAACCCCCGCAAGGGCCACATCGACGACTTCAAGACCTACGACCAGGATCTGATGCGCTTCATGCGCGACATCGTGCTGCCCGACTGCCCGCCTCCTTACATTGGCATGGCACATTCCATGGGTGGCAACATCCTGCTGCGTGCCGCCGCCATGCCGGGCGTCTGGTTCGAGAAGATCGCGCTGTCGGCGCCGATGGTCGAACTCAATCCGAAGTCCCTGCCGCCCGGCCCCAAATCCATCGTGCGTGGCGTTGTGTCCGCCGTCAGCCGCTGCGGCGGGTCTGAGCTGTATATTCGCGGCGGCAATGATGATTACGGCGAGACCCTGCCGTTCGAGGTCAACGGCGACTTCAACACTGTCACCACCGACCCCGAGCGCTATGCCCGCAACAACGCCATCGTCGCCGCCGCACCCAAGCTCGGCCTCGGCTCACCAACTTATGGCTGGCTCCGCGCGGCGTTCCGCTCAATGGCCGAGATCGGCGCCCCGGAGCACCAGGCGGCAATCGGCGTGCCGATCCTGTTCGCGGTCGCTGGCGACGACCCAATCGCACACTCGCCAGCGATCGAGGATTACGCCCGCCGCATCAAGCTTGGCGCTGCCATCACCATCCCCAAAGCGCGCCACGAGATCATCCAGGAGCGCGACGACCTGCGCAACCAGTTCTGGGCTGCCTTCGATGCCTTCGTCGGGGTGGATGGCGCGGTTTAGTTAGTGCTGCCCTGCGCAGGCTTGGAATCAGGCAAGCCAATAGCCAAGCGCCAGCGCCGTAAGAGCCAGTGCAATGACCCAAAGTGCCAGGGTCTGCCAACGGCCACCGCGGGTCTGCTGCTGGGCGAGGTGCTCAACAGTCGCGGCGTCGAGGCGCAGGCCATCGCGACCCATGCTAGCGAAGGCAGACGCGGCGCGCTCGGCTTGCATCAACACGAGCGGCAGGTCAGCAACGACGCGGCCCATGGTGCCGGCGCCCTCGCCGGCCTCGCGTAAGCGGCCTTCCATGCCCAATTGCCGTTCCAGCCAGTCGCGGACGATCGGTTCGGCCGCCGTCCAGATGTTCAGGCGCGGATCCAGCGTGCGCGCCACGCCTTCCACCACCACCATCGACTTCTGCAGCATGATCAGCTCTGGCCGCGTCTCCATGTCGAACACATCGGTGTAAGCGAACAGCTGGCCAAGCAGGTGGCCCATGGAAATGTCTTCGGCGGGGCGGCCAAGCAGCGGCTCGCCAATGGCGCGCAGGGCTTGCGCAAACACGTCGACGGACTGGTGGTCGGGCACATAGCCGGCGGCGAAGTGCGCGGCGGCGGCGCGGCGATAGTCGCGGCTGATGAAGCCGAACAGGATTTCCGCTAGGAAGCGGCGTTCCTTTGGCGACAGCCGGCCCATGATGCCGAAGTCGACGGCGACGATGGTGCCCGCAGCATCGACGAACAGATTGCCCTGGTGCATGTCCGCGTGAAAGAATCCGTCGCGCATGGCGTGGCGCAGGAAGTGCCGGATCAGCTCCGCACCAAGCTGGACCACGTCGAGCCCTTGCGCTTCCAGCGCTGCCCGGTCAGCAATTGGCGTGCCTTCCACCCACTCGATCGTCATGACGCCGCGCGCCGTGCGCTGCCAATCAATCCCGGGCACGCGAAAGCCGGTGTCCTGTTTGATGTTGTCGGCCATCTCAGAGATGGCGGCGGCCTCCATGCGCAGGTCCATCTCCAGCTGCACGCTGTCGGCCAGTGTCGCGATCACGGCACTTGGCTTCAGGCGGCGCGACGGGGCGTGGAAGCGCTCGATCTGCCGGGCTGCAAAACTGAAACTTGCAAGGTCATCGGCGAAGCGGCGCTCGATGCCGGGCCGCAGGATCTTGACGGCGACGGGGTGGGTGCCGCCATCGGCATCGGTAACCCAGGCCTTGTGCACTTGCGCGATGGAGGCGGCAGCGACCGGCGGGCCGAAATCGGCAAACAGCTCTGAAAGCGGCGCCCCCAGAGCCAATGCCACTGCCCGCTCAGCCTCGCGGCTCGGAAACGCCGGCATCCGGTCCTGCAGCGAGGCGAGGTCGCGCGCCAGCTCGCGGCCGATCAGATCGGCGCGGGTGGCCATGAACTGACCGGCCTTGATGTAGGTTGGCCCGAGCCGGGTCAGTGCGGCGGCAATCGGGGTTTGGCCCGGCGCCAGGCGCGGCCTGAACGGGCTGGTCAAGAGACGGATCGGCCAAGTGATCGCCTGCGCAAAATGCAGCGCCCACGGCACCGGCATGCCCTTGGGCAGGAAGCGCACGCCATGCTCGGAGAACACCAGTCCGGCGCGCAGCAGCCTGATCAGGTTGGACACGGGATTGGCCATGCCGTGTGAAACCTGTTCCTTCGAGTGCCGGAGCGTTGGTTGCCGATCGGAGATAGTACACCGGGTCGGGCTGGCGGACGATCACACACGCCAGTTCGTCGTTACCGCGCGTGGTTATCGCGTCTTTGCTGCCTCTCCCCGGTCTTCACCGGGAAACGGGTCAGGCTGGGGGTGCACAGCAGGCGGGAACTTTGCGCGTTGCGAACGTCGGCACCTGCGGCTCAAGCGCCGGAGCATGTGACTGCCCCTCATCCCAACCCTCTCCCCATAAAGAACGGGGAGCGGGAGCTTCTCACCGCCTTACCTACTCTGCCTACTGCTACCGTTGCCTAGCGCTCGACACTGACGCCTCGATCGGCACCAGACTTTCCATGGCGCGCAGCAGTTCTTCTTCCGACATCGTGACCTTGTCGACCGCGCTATCCTGTCGGCGATCGTCACGGCCAAGGGTCGGCGCGCTCGGGCGCATATCCTGGGTCAGCATTGGTGCTGCCGAAGCTTCCGGCTCATCAACCTCGACAAACTTCTGGATCGAATGAATCAGGTCTTCCTGCAGATCATCCGGTGCCACCGTGGCGTCGGCGATTTCGCGCAAGGCAACAACCGGGTTTTTATCGTTGTCGCGATCGATCGTCAGCGAGGCTCCCGACGCCAATGCGCGGGCGCGATGCGCCGCCAGCAGCACCAGTTCAAAGCGATTCGGGACCTTGTCGACACAATCCTCGACGGTGACGCGCGCCATCAATCACACTCCGGGCCTTTTTGTGCGGGCTGCGCACGGGATAGCCGCTATTGGCCAGCCGATCAAGCGCATTGTGCGGTGCGCAGTGATTGCCTCAACCATGACGCGTTCGCCGCTTTGACCCGGCTGGCAGACACAGCGTACACCGGCCGCCATGACCGAGATTGAGCATGTCTTTGCGACCAGCATCTACCAAGCCAAGCTTGGGGGAGTGCGGCAGCGCGCCTTTATCGACGAGCTGCGCACAGCCTGCCTGGCAATTTCCTATGAAGACGGCGCCGGCCAGGCGTGGGCGCAAAACGCCGGTTACAAAGGCTACACCTCCTATGCCTCGCTCTCCGACTTGCCAGTGCGCAACCCGACATTCGCGGAATTGTGCGGCCGCCTTGACGAGCACCTGCTGGCATTTGCCCGGGCTGTCGACTTCGACTTGCGTGGCCATCGGCCGGTGATCGATTCGATCTGGATCAACGTGCTTGAGCCCGGCGGTAGTCATCCGGGCCACATCCACCCGAACAGTGTGATCAGCGGCACGATCTATGTCGATGTCCCCGATGGCGCCAGCGCCCTGCGCTTTGAGGACCCGCGGCTCGCCCTGATGATGGCGGCGCCGCCGCGCAGGGTGCGGGCCGAGCGGCACAACAAGCAGTTCATCTACATCCAGCCAAAGCCCGGCACGGTGCTGCTGTGGGAGAGCTGGCTGCGGCACGAGGTGCCGGTCAATCAGGCCAATGAGGATCGCGTTTCCATCAGCTTCAATGCGGTTTTGGCATAATCCCATTCTTGCCGCTCGACCGTCCGCGCGCGGGCTGCTAGGGGACGCTTCCGGCGCTCACCCCGCCCGCGCTCACCCAGCATCACCAGAGGCGTCACATGCTCGTATTCTATGACGTGCAGGGAACAGCGCTTGCCCGCCGCGAAGGCATGGGGCCGATTACGGACGCGACCTGTTGGATCGACATGGTCAGTCCAACGACCGACGAAGAAAGGTTTCTTGAGAACGCCCTCGGCGTCGAATTGCCGACGCGCGAGGAGATGCGCGAGATCGAGGCATCCAGCCGCCTCTATCAGGAGGACGGCGCGCACTTCATGACGGCGATGCTGTTGATGCAGTTCAATCATACGCGGCCGCTCTCCACCTTCGTCACCTTCATCCTCTTGGAAAACCGGCTGGTGACGATCCGCTATGAGGAACCCTTTTCGTTTCAGATGTTCGCCCAGCGCGCGCAACGCGGCCAGTTGGAATGTGGCTCGCCGGCATTCGCCCTGATCGGCCTGCTGGAAGCCGTGATCGACCGTCTCGCAGACCTCATCGAGAAAGTTCAAGGCGATGTCGACACCATGTCGACGACGGTGTTCGGCAAAGACGACAAGAAGGGTGGCCGCGGCGCCGTGTTTGAGGAGGCGCTGCGTGGCATCGGCATGCAGGGCGACGTGACGACCCGCGCCCGCGAAAGTCTGCTGTCGCTGAACCGCTTGCTCACCTACTTCGCGCATATCAGCACCATGCGGAAAGAAGAGAAGCTGCTGCGCGAACGCATCAAGACCGCCACACGCGACGTGCATTCGTTGTCAGAGCATCTGACCTATCTGAACGGCCAGATCACGCTCCTGCTCGACGCCACGCTCGGCCTGATCGGCATCGAACAGAATGCTATCATCAAGATCTTCTCGGTGGTCGCGGTGATCTTTATGCCTCCGACCCTGGTCGCATCCATCTATGGCATGAACTTCAAGCACATGCCGGAACTTGAATGGCCCTTCGGCTATGCCTTCGCACTCGGGCTGATCGCCATTTCGGCACTGATCCCAATCCTCTACTTCCGGCACAAGGGCTGGCTGGGGCCGCTGTTCCGGTCACGCGATCGGGCTGCTGACTTGGGCAAACCGAAGATTGAAGGGAAGTGACGAAAGATGGCGGCGCAACGGATTGACGTCGCAATGATGAAATCAAACCGGTTCGCACAATGGCTAAACCACGTCGCCGCCGGTGACGGTCAGTTGTAGGGTGCGAAAGACGTCTTCGCCGTATCACACCATGGCCGGCCGCAGCGCTAGCCTCTGGTGGGATGCGGCCTAAAGACGGCCTTTCGCATCCTACAAAATTGCACTCCAGGCTCCTGGCAGAGGCCAATCCCTGGTCACTCGTACAATCGACTGGGAAACTAGGCAGGTTTCAAATTGCAGTTCCGTTGTGCCTGTTCAACGTGCGGCGAAATAGTCACCGGGCCCGGTGATCGCATCAATCTCGGCCAGTTCGGCCGCCCCGAAGTCCGGAACCTGCAGCGCCGCAACGCACTCCGTCACCTGTTCCGGCCGGCTGGCGCCGATCAGCGCCGAAGTTATGCGGCCGTCCTTGAGCACCCAGGCGAGCGCCATTTGCGCCAGCGACTGGCCTCGCTTGCCGGCCAAATCGTTCAACGCGCCGAGCTTGGCCGTGTTGGCCTTGGTCAGCAGCGCCGGGTCGAGGAAGCCGGCTTGCGCTGCCCGGCTATCCGCAGGGACGCCGCTCAGATAGCGCGCCGTCAGTAGCCCTTGCGCTAGCGGCGAAAACACAATGGAGCCAATGCCCTCGGCGGCCAGCGTGTCATACAGGCCGTCACGCAGGGTCCAGCGATTGATCATGGAGAAGCTCGGCTGGTGGATCAGGCAGGGCGTGCCGAGATCGCGCAGCAGTGCCGCAGCCGCCCTTGTCTCGGCTGACTTGTATGACGAGATGCCGGCATACAGCGCGCGGCCCGAGCGGACGATGTGATCGAGCGCGGCGCAGGTCTCTTCGAGCGGCGTATCGGGATCGAAGCGGTGCGAATAGAAGATGTCGACATAGTCCAGCCCCAGCCGCTTCAGGCTCTGGTCGCAGCTGGCAATCAGCGACTTGCGGCTGCCCCATTCGCCATAGGGGCCATCCCACATCCGGTAACCAGCCTTGGACGAGATCACCAGTTCGTCGCGGCGATCGACAAAGTCGCGCCGCAGGATATCGCCGAATGCCAGCTCTGCCGAACCCGGTGGCGGTCCGTAATTGTTGGCGAGGTCGAAATGCGTGATGCCGGCATCAAAGGCTTTGCGGCAGATGGCGCGCCGGTTCCCCGGATCGGACTGGCCGCCGAAATTGTGCCAAAGCCCAAGCGAAATAGCCGGCAGCAACAGCCCGCTGCGGCCACAGCGGCGGTACTGCATGGCCGCCGTCATTTCAGCAGCGCCTTGGCCGCCTCGATGCCCAACGGTTCGGGGCGTGTGCAGGTCGTTGACAACGTCACGAACTCGCCGCGCTCGCCCGATGCCATGATCGCGGTCATCACATCAACGGCGTGCAAGGTCCGCTCGATCGAGCACCGCGCATCGCGTCCCTCAAGGATCGCCTGAGCCAGGTCGGCCAGGCCAACCGAGCGGTAGTTGGCGTACATGTTTTCCTGATGCTTCTGGTTGGCGACGCCCAGCGGATGCGCCCAGGGCGTGAGTGGTTTCATGATCGTATCTGTACCACCAACCTTGACTTCACCGCCAAAGAAGTTCGGATCCGGCACGAACATGGCGCCTTGGGTGCCATAGAGTTCCATATTCTGATGCCGGTGCCCATAGACGTCCCAACTTGCCGACAATGTCACGAGCGCGCCGCTGACGAACTTGAGCAGCGCGTGATAGGTGGTCGGCGTTTCGACCGGGATCGACTCGCCCCTTCGCGGCGCGCTGGAAATGGTGCGCGCCGGCCGCGCCGTGCCCGACAGCGCCGCGACCCGTGCCACCGGCCCGATCAGGTTGATCAGATTGCCGATGTAATACGGGCCCATGTCGAGGATCGGGCCGCCGCCAGGCTTGAAGAAAAAGTCCGGGTTCGGATGCCAATGCTCCATGCCGTGGCCCATGATGTGGGCGGTGCCGGACACGACCTGGCCGATCACCCCATCATCCAAGGTTTTGCGCGCCTGCTGATGCGATCCGCCGAGGATGGTGTCTGGCGCGCAGGCAACCTTGCGATTCATCCGGTCGGCGAGCGCCGCCATGGCCTTGCCTTCAGCCACCGACAAGGTCAGCGGCTTCTCGGAATAGACGTGCTTGCCGGCTTCCAGGATGGCGGTCGACACGGTGGTGTGCACGGCTGGAACGGTGAGGTTGACGACAATGTCGATGTCGTCATTGCGCAACAGCTCCTCGACGCTCTGCGCTTTGACGCCGTACTCCTTGGCACGCTTGTTCGCCGCACCGCTGTCAATATCGGCGCAGGCGCGCATCTCGATGAACTTGAACAGCGGCGACAGTTCGAAATACGTGGTCGAGATATTGCCGCATCCGATGATGCCGACGCCGAGGGTTGCCGTTTTATTGGGTTGCTTGGCCATGAGAGCCTCTTTTCAGGACGGTTCGCGAGGACGGGTCCAGTCTTTCGTGACTTCAGAGCTTGGCGACATAGGCGAACGACTTCTTGGCGAAGCGCGCCGCGTCCTTGGGATTGTCGTGCTCCATGATGACATGCAGCGTCCGGCTGGCGACCAACGCCTTGATCATCTCGGGCCATTTGATCGTGCCGGCGCCCACATCCGACCAGCCATCCTCGTCCGTGTTCTGACCCTTGGGCGCGATATCCTTGACGTGCACCGACGTGATCCGGTTGGCGTAGCGCTTGATCCAGGTCAGCGGATTGGCCTTGGCGCGGACGATCCAAGCGACGTCGATCTCCCAGTCCAGCAGCGGCGCGGCGTCAAACATCAGCTCAATCGGCATCTCGCCTGTCGCCAGCTTGACGAACTCGAAGTCATGATTGTGCCAGCCGAAGGCATAGCCCTCGGAGCGCGCCCAGACCCCGATCTGCGCCAGCCGCTTACCAAACTTCTTCCAACCAGCGGCATTCTTGGGGCGCTCGTCCGGCATCAGATAGGGCGCGTAGATGTGGCGCATGCCAAGCGGTGCGGCGATCGCCAGCACGCCCTTGCGGTCGTTCTCCAGCATCTCGACGCTGAAATGCCCCGTCGGCATGGTCAGGCCCTTGGCATCGAGGCTGGCGCGCAGTGCCTTCGGATCATTGTAGACGCCACCATAACCTTCAACTTCGCGATAGCCGGTCTTGGCCAGCAGCGCCAGCGTGTCCTCGAGCGGCGGATGATTGCGGGCGGAATACAGCTGGAATGAAAGACGTTGCGGCATGATTTTGAGACCTGTCAGGATAGGAATGTTGCAGCGAAACAACGGTTGGGTAGCTTAGAGACGCAATTCGGATTTGGCATCAAACAGCGATGACAATCCGACGCGAAACCGCACCGTGACAGCTTGGCCGGGTATGTAGCGCTGGCTCGATTCAACACGGGCTGACAGGGTCTGGCCCTCCAGCTTCAGCCAGACAAGACTGTCGGAACCCATCGGCTCGATCAAGTCGACGGTGGCGGCGAAGGCGGGGGACGCCCCCGGCTCATCACCTGTGCCAACCCGGATGTGTTCTGGCCGCACGCCAAACTCGACTTCAGATCCTGCCACCAGCGGTTGCAGCGGTGCATAGTCACCGAGCGGAACCTGAATCGACCCCAATTGCAGCGCTGTCTGGTCGCCGCCCGTGCCGGTAAAGCGTCCCTTGAGGAAGTTCATCGATGGCGAACCAATGAAGCCGGCGACGTAACGATTGATAGGTTTGTTGTAGATGGTCAGCGGCTCGTCGAGCTGCTGGATGACGCCGCCCTTCATGATGGCGATGCGATCGGCCAGCGTCAGCGCTTCGATCTGATCATGGGTCACGTAGATCATGGTGTTGCCGAGCTTCTGATGCAGGCGCTTGATCTCGACACGCAATTCGGCGCGCAGCTTGGCATCAAGGTTGGAAAGCGGCTCATCGAACAGAAACACGTCGACATCGCGCACCAGTGCCCGGCCAATCGCGACACGTTGGCGCTGGCCACCTGACAAGGCGGTCGGTTTGCGCTGCAGCAACGCTTGCAGCTGCAAGATTTCGGCGGCGCGATCGACGCGCTCTTTGATCTGGGCCTTTGGCATGCCCGAGACGCGCAGGCCAAAAGACAAGTTCCGTTCCACCGTCATCTGCGGATACAGAGCGTAGGACTGGAACACCATGCCGATGCCGCGGTCCTTGGGCTCTTCCCAAGTAACGTTCCGACCCTTGATGAAGACCTTGCCCTGGCTCGGCTCGAGCAAACCGGCAATGCAGTTGAGCAACGTTGATTTGCCGCAGCCTGATGGTCCGAGCAGTACCAGGAACTCGCCCTCGGCAATGTGCAGGTCCAGCTCGTGCAGCACTTTCACGGCACCGTAGCTGAGCGCCAGCCCCTGCACTGAGACGCTTGGCCGTTTGCCGTTGGCCATGATGTGGCCCGTATTGTTGACTGGCGTGTTGGTGACTTGTGCACTGACGTTCATGACCCCGCCTTAACCCTTCACTGCGCCGGCGGCGATGCCACGCACGAAATACTTGCCTGAAAAGAAGTAGATGGAAAGGGGCACCAGCCCCGTCAACAAGGTCGCCGCCATCTCAACGTTGTACTCTTTCACGCCCATGGTGGACGTGAAGATGTTGTTGAGCTGCACCGTCATCGGATAGTTGGTGAGGCCGGCAAAGATGACGCCGAACAGATAATCGTTCCAGATGCCCGTCACCTGCAGAATGACCGCGACGGTGAAGATCGGGATCGACATTGGCACCATCACTTGCAGGAAGATGCGCCAGAACCCGGCCCCATCGACGCGCGCCGCCTTGAACAATTCGGGCGGCAGCGACGCGAAATAGTTACGGAACAACAGCGTCAGAATTGGCAGACCAAAGATCGTGTGGATCAGGATCACGGCATAAAGCGTGGAAAAGATGCCGAGGTTCTTGGTCAGCAGCACCAGGGGATAGAGCATCACCTGATACGGAATAAACGATCCGACGATCAGCACGGTGAAAAACAGCTCAGCAAAGCGGAACGGCCAGTTGGCGAGCGAATAACCTGACACCGAGGCAACGGCGATGGAAACGATCACCGATGGCACGGTGATCTTCACGGAGTTCCAGAAACCTGGGCTGATGCCATGGCAGTAAAGGCCCGTACAGGCCTGGGACCAAGCCTTGACCCAAGGCGCAAAGTTCAGACGCGCGCCCGGAACAAAGATGTTGCCATCGCGGATCTCATCAATGTCCTTCAGCGACGTGATGATCATCACATAGAGCGGCAGCAGAAAGTAGAGTGAACTGAGCATCAGCGCCGCATAAACGAACATGCGTCCCGGCGCGAACATGCGCTTCGGCTTCGGGCCGCTGGGCTCGACCATAGCACTCGCGGCCGTATCGCTCATCGCTGCTGCTTCCCCCTGATGAATTCCACATAGACCCACGGCACCAGCACAATGGAGGTCATCGCCAGCATCACGGTGGAAGCAGCCAGACCACCCGCAAGATTGCCGCTGAACAGCTTTTCGTAGACATACATGGCCGGCACTTGCGAGGAAATTCCCGGCCCCCCTTGCGTCAGCGCCAGAACAATATCGAACACGCGCACCGCGCCAGAGGCAACGATGACCAGCGTGGTGATCAGGACCGGGCGCATCATCGGTAGCACGATTTGCAGATAGGTGCGCCAGGTCGGAATGCCATCGATCCTGGCGGCTTTCCAGACTTCGTCATCGATGCCGCGCAATCCTGCCAGCATCAACGCCATGACCAGGCCGGTGCCTTGCCAGACGCCAGCGATCACCACAGCGTAGATCGAGTAATTGATGTTGGTCAGCCAATCAAAGTTGAACGTGGTCCAGCCCCATTGGCGCACCGCGCGCTCCAGGCCGTAGGCCGGATTCATGATCCACGCCCAGACATGACCGGTGACAATAAAAGAGAGTGCAAAAGGATAAAGATAGATCGTGCGAAAAACGCCTTCGAAGCGGATCTTCTGATCCATGAACACTGCGAGAAGGAAGCCAAGGACGAACGACACCACGACGAAACAGATCGCGTAGATGAACATGTTCTCGATGGAGACAATCCAGCGCTCAGTGTTCCACAGCCTGACATATTGATTGAAGCCAACGTATTTCCAAACTGGGAAAAATTTCGCGTCGGTCAGGGAAAACGCTATAGTCCAGATGGTGCTGCCGACAAAGCCAAGCAAGACGATCAGCATCATCGGCAGCGACGCAACCTTGGACGTAATGTTGCGGAATGGCCAGTTCCAAGCCGTGGCGGCCAACAGCGCGACGATGATCGCCAACACGCCCAGCTTGAAGATAATTTCGAGCGTCGCTGGCGCAACCGCATCGCCCAGCGCCTGCGGGCCAAAAAAGCCCAGCACCACCACCCCTGCGGTGGCCAACGTCAACAGTATTTTGGAAAATCTCCGGCGAAACGGGATGTCAAGAACGAGAACCAGCACCAGAGTCACCGTCAGGCCGATAACCGATCCAACAACACCGGCAGACGAGAACGGAAAATCATAGACGAAAGCCAGTCCGGCCATAACGAGAAAAAAGCCGGTAAGGACAAGACCCGACACTCGACCGCCAGCGCCAACACGGGACGGCTCATTCAATGCAAGATCAGTCATGCATCACGCAAACACTCTGCACGCGTTCAAACCGGATTACTGGGGTAGGTCGCGAGCCGGATCAGCCAATAGCAGCGCAGATCCGGCCCAGA